>CAKTFF010000014.1 GCA_934553185.1 uncultured Devosia sp. | reverse complement strand
CGTTTGCTGACCTTGGCAGAGCGCTATCGCGGCGCAGCGGGCAAGGAAGTGGCCGCCAAAGACCTGAGCTGGCGCGAAAAGCCGGTGGAGGACCGAATCGCGCATGCGCTGGTCAATGGCATTACCGAATATATCGACGCCGACACCGAGGAAGCCCGCCAAAAGCTGCCGCGACCGCTCCATGTCATAGAAGGCCCGCTGATGGCGGGGATGAGCATTGTCGGAGACCTGTTCGGCTCGGGCAAGATGTTCCTGCCGCAGGTGGTGAAATCGGCGCGGGTGATGAAGCAGGCCGTGGCGCTGCTGCTGCCCTATATGGAGGCGGAAAAGAATGCGGACGGCGATGCGGCGGGCCGCCAGAGCGCGGGCAAGGTGCTGATGGCGACGGTCAAGGGCGATGTCCACGACATCGGCAAGAACATCGTTGGCGTTGTCCTCTCGTGCAACAATTACGAGATCATCGACCTTGGCGTCATGGTGCCCACGGCCAAAATTCTGCAGACGGCGCGCGAGCTCGATGTGGACATCATTGGCCTGTCCGGGCTGATCACGCCATCGCTGGACGAAATGGTGCATGTCGCGGCCGAAATGGAGCGCGAGGGCTTCGACATACCCCTGCTGATCGGTGGGGCGACCACCAGCCGCGTGCATACGGCAGTCAAGATCCACCCGCGCTATCAGGCTGGTCAGGCAGTTTACGTCAATGACGCCAGCCGCGCTGTGGGGGTTGTAGGCAATCTGCTTTCGGCAGACACCAAGGTCAGCTTCATCGCCGATATCCGTGCCGAATATGCCAAGGCGGCAGCCGCTCATGAGCGGGCGGAAAGCGAAAAGCGGCGGGTGCCACTCGCCGAGGCAAGGGCCAATGCCTTCAAGCCGGACTGGAACGGATACACGCCGCCGTGTCCTACATTCCTCGGGACACGCGTGTTCGACGACTTCGACCTCGCGACGCTGGCGACATACATTGATTGGACGCCCTTCTTCCAGACCTGGGAACTCAAAGGGCGCTACCCCGCCATTCTCCAAGACGAGCGGCAGGGCGAAGCGGCGCGGGCCTTGTTCGAGGATGCTCAGCGTATGCTCGGGCAGATCGTGCACGATAAGTGGTTCAAGCCACGGGCTGTGGTGGGCTTCTGGCCAGCCAACAGCGCAGGCGACGATATCCAGTTGTGGACCGACGAGGCGCGCACGGCGCAATTGGCAACGCTGTTCACCTTGCGCCAGCAGCTTGGCAAGCGTGACGGCAAGCCGAACATGGCGCTTAGCGACTTTGTGGCGCCGCATGGCAACCCGGATTATCTCGGCGGCTTCGTGGTGACTGCGGGCATTGAAGAGGTGGCGATCGCCGAGCGGTTCGAACGAGCCAATGACGATTATTCGGCCATTCTGGTCAAGGCTTTGGCGGACCGCTTCGCCGAAGCGATGGCCGAATACATGCATCAGCATGTGCGGCGCGACCTCTGGGCCTATGCGCCAGATGAGAGGCTGACTCCGGACGAGTTGCTGGCCGAAACCTACCAGGGCATTCGCCCGGCACCCGGCTACCCTGCCCAGCCCGACCACACCGAAAAGACAACGCTGTTCCGGCTGCTTGATGCCGAGCAGCATGTCGGCGTACGGCTGACCGAGAGCTATGCCATGTGGCCAGGCTCATCGGTGTCGGGGCTTTATTTCAGCCATCCGGACGCTTACTACTTCGGCGTCGCCAAGGTGGAGCGCGATCAGGTAGCCGATTATGCGGCTCGCAAGGGCATGGCGGTGAGCGAAGTGGAGCGCTGGCTTGGGCCGGTGCTCAACTATGTGCCGGGGCCGGCTATGGTAGCGGCGGAGTAATACCTTTGGTGGAAAACCCGCTCATCAGGGCTTCGGGCACCGACACTATCGCTGTAACGCTTATCACCGCGCCTGGGCAGTTGCTGGCGCTTGATGGCCAAACAGCGCTGCTCCGCCTGCCTGCCAATTCCAGTCATGGTCATCCGGACGGCGGCAGTTGCATCGCCTGTGCGATGCGGACCGATGTTCGGGCATTGCTGTTCGACTTGCTGGAAGAGGCGCGTCAGGGGCTGCGTCCGGCATTCAGCAACGTGATCGTGGATGCGAGCGCGGTCAAGGACGTGTCAGTTACTGTAGCGGCGCTAGAGGGCAGATTGCCCGCGCAGGCGCTGCGGGATCATACCGTGGCGCGCCGATTTGTGTTGGTCAGCATGGATTAGAGTCGCTTCCCTCAGGCTTGACCCGAGGGTCTCTCTCCGTGCGGCACAAGCGGCGAAAGGCCCTCGGATCAAGTCCGAGGGAAGCGATTGTGGGTGGGAGAGATCAGTGGTGGCACCCGAGGGCGCGTTACGCGGGCACTAGCCCTCGAACCGTACGATCGGCGTATCCAGCCGCAGATATAACGGGTGCTTTGGAGAGCCATCGCCATTGATGCCGAAGCACCAGAGCGCGATCCCATCCATGCGCAGCGCTGAGACCAGTTCCTTGCCTGCTTGCGCCAGCGCCTTGTTGAGCTTGCCGTGACAAAGAACAACCTTTTCGGCACGCGCGGCAGCCTCCCGCAATGAAGGCAGGTTGGCGGGCGAACACGCCACTACACCCGGCGCCAGCAGCATTTTGGGGTCGGTCGCGCGATAATCCCCCACATTGCCCTTGGCCATGGCCTCGTAGCCTTCGCGCTGAGCAAAGGTCCATTCGCGCGCACAGGTGGGGTCATTGACCGTGGCGTCGGCGGTTGACGGGTTCATGCCGATGAAGAGGATATAGCGTTCCGGAAAAGTGTCGCCGAGCCAGCGCCGCATGATCTGGCGGTGTTGGGGATCGCTGAACTGCGCATCGCCATTCACACCGGGCAAGAGCGGCAGGCGAACGCGCCCGCCGGGATCATGGCTGCTGCCGTCGATCATGCGGTGAGATCGGTCGGCGGCACGAGGCCGTTGATCAGCGAAGCGGTGGTGACCGTATTGGCGAGAAGACAGGCGATGGTCATGGGTCCGACCCCACCGGGAACCGGGGTGATGGCGCCGGCCACTTCCCGTGCCTCGTTATAAGCCACATCACCCAGCAGGCGCGTCCTGCCTTCGCCGCGCTCGGGGGCATCGGTGCGGTTGATGCCGACATCGATGACGGTCGCACCGGGCTTGATCCAGTCGCCGCGAATCATCTCTGGCCGCCCCACGGCAGCGATGACGATATCAGCCTCGCGCACCACGGCAGGGAGATCGTAAGTGCGCGAATGCGCCATGGTAACCGTGCAGTTTTCACGCAGGAGCAACTGAGCCATAGGCTTCCCCACGAGGTTGGACCGACCGACAACCACGGCATGAAGGCCGGCAAGGTCGCCAAGGGTATCGCGCAAGAGCATGAGACAACCCAGCGGCGTGCAGGAGACCGGACCCGGCAGGCCGATCACGAGTTTGCCGACGCTTGCGGGGGTAAAGCAATCAACGTCCTTGGCCGGATCAATGGCTTCGATGATCTTGAGCGGATCGATGTGTTTGGGCACGGGAAGCTGAACGAGGATCCCGTGAATGGCGGGATCGGCATTGAGGCGATGAACAAGCGCCAGCACCTCGGCCTCCGATGTCGTTTCTCCTAGCTCGTACTTTTCCGAGTGCATGCCGACTTCAACGGTCTGCTTGGCTTTCTGAGCCACATAGACCTGGCTGCCCGGATCGTGGCCGACGATCACGACGGCCAAACCAGGGGTAATCCCGTGATCGGCCTGGAGACGCTGCACATGGCTTGCAATGCGGCCGCGCAGGCCTTCGGCGAAACTTTTGCCGTTTATGAGGGTCGCCGTCATCGAAACCTCCGCGGTTGGTGCATGGAGCAATAGGAAACGCGGAGCAAAAAATAAAGGCCGCAACGACATCACTGTCATTGCGGCCTGGGAATGCCGACCAGCCGCACTGTTGAGGGCTTGGGGGACAAGCGACCAGCGTGACATTCCTGGTTCATCAGCTGCATGGGTCGCTTGCCGTGCCGATGAACTGGTCGCAAGATGATCGGCAATTACGGCGAGAAAAGCGACACTCACAGCGTTGTGAAATTCCAGCTGTTTGCCGCATGATGTTGAAGCCATGTCGGTAAGCTGTCATGGGAAATCCCTAACGCTCGCCTGATTAATCGAGCTTGATGGCAATCCCGATCCGGGGCTTGCGAGATGAAAGTTCTGAAGCGATGACCACGATCAGCCCGCCGCGCATGGAAAAGCAATCTTTCACCGACCCGGGGCGGGCGTGGGAACACCTGGCGGCGCTCTATCATCGCAATACCGGCTTTATCCGCGAGCATCTGATGGCCCTGAGCAAGGGCGTAGTCCCCGACGGGCGCGTGCGCGCCTGCTATCCGCAGATCGAAGTGCGCTCCACCAGCTATTCACGCCACGAGAGCACCCTGCCCTACGGCTTTCTGCATACGCCAGGGCTTTACCGCACCACGGTGACAGCGCCTGACCTGTTCCGGCAGTATTTCCAGGAGCAGTTCACCGTCATCCTCAAAAACCACGGCGGCACGATAGACATCGGCGAGTCGGACACCCCGATCCCGCTGCATTTCGCCGTCAGCGCCAGCGAGCGGATCGATGGCGAGGCGCTGAACGCGCTCAACATTCCGTTGCGCGACATGTTCGACGCTCCGGACCTCGGCAATACGGACGACGAGATCGCCAATGGCACCTTTGTGCCACCCAAGGGCGGACCCTACCCGCTTTCAGCCTTCACGGCGCCGCGGGTGGACTATTCGCTGTTTCGGCTCAGCCACTATACCGGCACCGACGCCAGCCATTTCCAAAATTTTGTTATCTTCACCAACTACGCCTTTTATATCGACGAGTTCTGCCGGGTCGCCAAGGAGCATATGCGGCAGGGGCATCCGCATTACGAGAGCTTCATCGAGCCGGGCAACGTGGTGACTGACAACATGCTGCGCGGCGGCTCTGTGGCTGGCACGGCCCCGGTGCGCGCGCCGCAAATGCCCGCCTATCACCTGACCGCCAGTCGGGGCCGCGGCATCACCATGGTCAATATTGGTGTTGGACCATCCAACGCCAAAACAATCACCGACCATATCGCCGTGCTGCGCCCTCATGCCTGGATCATGCTGGGACACTGCGCCGGTCTGCGCAATTCGCAGGAACTCGGCGACTATGTGCTGGCCCATGCCTATGTGCGCGAAGACCATGTGCTCGATGCCGACCTGCCGCTGTCGGTGCCGATCCCGGCGCTGGCCGAGGTGCAGGTCGCGCTCGAACAGGCGGTGCATGAGGTGACCCAGACCGAAGGCATCGAGACCAAGAAGATCATGCGCACCGGCACGGTCGCGACCTTCGACAATCGCAACTGGGAGTTGCGGGACCAGGCCGAGATCACCCAGCGCCTCAGCCAGTCACGCGCCGTGGCGCTGGACATGGAATCGGCGACCATCGCCGCCAACGGCTTCCGCTTCCGGGTGCCCTATGGAACGCTGCTCTGCGTGTCCGACAAGCCGCTGCATGGCGAGCTCAAATTACCCGGCATGGCGTCCGATTTCTACCGCACGCAGGTCAACCGGCATCTGCAAATCGGTTTGCGAGCGATGGAGATCCTACGCGACCAGCCAGCGGAACGGCTGCATTCGCGCAAGCTGCGCAGTTTTGCGGAAACGGCGTTTCAGTGAGAATGGTGCCACACCCTCGTGGTTCGAGGCTCGCAAGAGCTCTCACCACGAGGGCGTGGCACAGATGAAAAAGCCCGGCATCGCTGCCGGGCTTTGGGTTTCAACGACCCTTTACCACCGAGTAGCCAGCGTATTTCGCCGAGGCGCCGAGTTGTTCTTCGATGCGGATCAGCTGGTTGTATTTGGCCAGGCGATCGGAGCGCGAGAGGGAGCCGGTTTTAATCTGGCCGCAGTTGAGCGCGACGGCCAGGTCGGCGATGGTGGAGTCTTCGGTTTCGCCCGAGCGGTGGGACATGACCGAGGTATAGCCGGCGCGGTGCGCGGTATCGACGGCATTGAGGGTTTCGCTCAGAGAGCCGATCTGGTTGACCTTGACGAGGATCGAGTTGGCGACACCCATCTTGATGCCGGAGACCAGACGCTCGGTATTGGTCACGAACAGGTCATCGCCCACCAGCTGGACCTTATCGCCGATGGCGTCGGTCAGGGCTTTCCAGCCATCCCAATCGTCTTCCGCCATGCCATCTTCGATGGTGATGATTGGATAGCGGGCAGCAAGATCGGCAAGGAAGCGGACGTTTTCATCGGATGAGAGCGACTTGCCCTCGCCCACCATCTCGTATTTGCCGCCCTTGAAGTATTCGGTGGCGGCGCAATCGAGGCCGAGAAAGATATCCTCGCCCGGGCGATAGCCAGCCTTTTCGATCGAGCGCATGATGAAGCCCAGCGCATCATCGGCGGAACCGAGGTTGGGCGCGAAGCCACCTTCATCGCCCACATTGGTGTTGTGACCCTCGGCGGAGAGGCCCTTCTTCAGCGTGTGGAAGATTTCCGAGCCGATACGAACGGCGTCAGCCAGATTCTCGGCGCCCGCTGGCAGGATCATAAATTCCTGCATGTCGATGGGGTTATCGGCATGTTCGCCGCCATTGATGATGTTCATCATCGGCACAGGCAACACATGGGCGTTCGGGCCGCCGATATAGCGATAGAAAGGCAGTTCGCTCGACTCGGCAGCGGCCTTGGCGACAGCCAGGGAAACGCCGAGAATAGCGTTTGCGCCCAGGCGGGACTTGTTGGGCGTGCCATCGAGCGCGATCATGGCAGCATCGACCGCCAGCTGATCGAGGGCATCCATGCCCTGGATCTCCTCAAAGATGGCCGAGTTGACGTTCTCGACGGCCTGGGTCACGCCCTTGCCGTTATACTTGCCGCCACCGTCGCGCAGTTCAACGGCTTCATGGGCGCCGGTGGAGGCGCCGGAGGGAACGGCGGCGCGGCCGAAGCTGCCATCGTCCAGCACCACATCGACTTCGACCGTAGGATTGCCACGGCTGTCATAGATCTGGCGGCCGCTGACATGGATGATTGAAGACATGGATACGTGGTCCCTTCCCGCTGGTGTCGGTTGCCCGCAAACTCCTAGACGCCGCTCGTGTCAAGCGGAAGAGGGAAGCGCGAAAAAATGCCGAACCTGAGTGGGCAGGCTTGGACGCGGTAGGGCGATGCGATCTAGTGGCCGCAACACCCTCGGAGGAACGATGACACAATCACTGATCAAGCAGATGGCCCATGCCTGCATATTTGCCCATGACCTCGGAGAAACGGAGCGCTTCTATCGCGACGTTCTGGGTCTGACCAAAGCTTTCGACTTCAAGCGCGGAGATACTTGGATCGGCTTCTATCTCGATCTGGGCGGTCGCTCCTTTATTGAAGTTTTCGAGAAAACCGCATCGAGCTTCAGTGAGGCCAACCAGATCAACCACATCTGCCTCGAGACCGAGGATATCGATGCCCTCGTGGCACATGTGCGGGGTCAAGGCGTTGCGATTACCGACAAGAAACTGGGCGTTGATGGGACCTGGCAGGCCTGGGCTACGGACCCGAATGGCGTCAAGCTCGAGATATTCCAGTACACTGCCGACAGCTTGCAGTTTGGCGCGCATGGCGCTGTGTGCCAGGTGAACTGGTAGTCCGGAGGCCGGCGCGTTTGCGGCGCCAGCCTCCATCTTACTGACCGAGGACCAGCTTAGCCTTGGCGGGTGCAGAAGCTTCGTGCTCGGCACGGTCGCGCTGGGTGACGGCTGCCAGATCAAGGATCTTCTGGAGATTCGCTGCGTGCCGGAACGAGGGCTCGAGCGCTTCCTTGGTGTGCACTGAACGAACAAAGCGCGCGTAATTGGTTTCGACCGGCTCGGCTTCCATTTCGGTCCAGGTACCGGCTTCAAGGTCGCTTCCCAGGCAGGTCATCAACTTGGGCTGGTGGTTGATGTCGGTAACCTGGATGCCGCCCTTTTCGCCATAGATGCGCAAGCGCAGATCGTTGAGGTGCCCCGAAGCCCAGCGCGTAGCGTGGACGACAGCCATGGCGCCATTGTCCATTTCAGCCGTCATGACGAAGCTGTCATTGGCGTCGAGATTGTATTCGCCGATCTTGCCGCCTTCGGCCTTGTCGAAAGTCTGGAGGCGGAAAAATACCTTGGCGTAATCGACTCCAGCAGCATAGGCGGCGAAATCGAGGATGTGGATGCCGACATCGCCCAAGACGCCATTGGAGCCGTGGCCAGTGCTGAGCCGCCACAGCCAAGTGGGCGTAGTCCGCCAGTCGCCCCAGGCGTTTTGGGCCAGCCAGCTCTGAAGATAGCTCGCCTCGATATGCTTGACCTTGCCGATCTGGCCCGACTGCACCAGCTGGTGAGCCTTTTGCAGTTGCGGCACGTTGCGATAGGTCAGGTTGACCATGTTGACGAGACCAAGGGCTTCGGCGGTGTCGGCCATTTCTGAAGCCTTGGCGTGGTCGGTCGCCAGCGGCTTTTCGCAGAAGACGTGCTTGCCGGCCTTCAGCGCCGCGATCGTTGTAGGATAATGAACGTTGTCGGGCGTGATGTTGGATATGGCATCGAACTCACCCCACGCCAGAGCGGAATCAAGCGAGGCAAAGCCACGCTCGATGCCGTGTTCCTCGCGGAAGGTCTGGAGTCGGTTAGGATCGGGGTCGACTGCTGCGACAATGTCGACGCCCTCGGCCGCCCGGAAGCCCTTGATATGTGCCTTGGCCATGACCCCGGTGCCAAGCATTAGAAGACGCATGAGATATTGCCTGCTCTGAGAGGTGTTCTACGTTTGTGTTGGCCGCAGGTTTGTTGCGGCGTCAGTCGTCCTTGCGATGGGCATCCAGCTTGCGGTCGGCCAGCGCCTTTTCGGCGGCTTGAGCAAGCTTTTCGCCCTTCGTGCGACCAAACAAAACGCGGTTCTGTTCGGCCTTGGCTTCCTTTTCAGCGCGCGCCTTGCTCTTGCGGACGCTGCGCAAATTGACGATCTCGCCCATCAGACCAGCCGGCTCTGGTCCATCGCGGCAGCGATGAAGCTGGCAAAGAGCGGATGGGGCTCAAAGGGCTTCGATTTCAGTTCGGGATGAAACTGGACGCCGATAAACCAGGGGTGGTCAGTGCGTTCGACGATCTCAGGCAGCTTGCCATCGGGCGAGACGCCGGAAAACAGTAGCCCGTTTTTCTCGAGCAGCTTGCGATAGTCCATGTTCACCTCGTAGCGGTGACGATGGCGCTCGCTGATCCGGGTCGATCCATAGATGTCCGCGACGCGGGAGCCGCGGGTCAGTTGAGCCGGATAGGCGCCCAGCCGCATGGTGCCGCCCAAATCGCCTTCTGCACCGCGCTTTTCGGTTTCGTTGTCCTTGACCCACTCGGTCATCATGCCGACGATGGGCTCCTTGGTGGGGCCAAATTCGGTGGACGAGGCGTTCTTGATGCCAGCGGTGTTGCGTGCGGCCTCGACGCAGGCCATCTGCATGCCAAAGCAGATACCGAAATAGGGCACATCCTTGACGCGGGCGAAACGGGCCGCCTCGATCTTGCCAGCCGAGCCGCGCTCGCCAAAGCCGCCCGGCACCAGGATGCCGTGCACATGTTCCAGGTAAGGCGCCGGATCGTCGCGCTCGAACACCTCGGAGTCGATCCACTGGAGGTTCACCTTGACCTTGTTGGCGATGCCGCCATGGGTCAGGGCTTCGCTCAGGGACTTATAAGCGTCCTTGAGGCCGGTATATTTGCCCACGATGGCGATGTTGACCTCGCCTTCAGGGTTGTGGAGGCGGCCGGACACGTCCTGCCAGGCTGACAGATCAGGCTCCGGCGCGTCGCTGATGCCGAAGGCTGCCAGGATTTCGCGGTCCAGACCTTCCTTGTGGTAGGCTAACGGCACATCGTAGATCGAGCCGACGTCGAGGCCCTGGATCACGGCGCTTTCCCGCACATTGCAGAAGAGCGAGAGCTTCTTCTTTTCCCCGTCCGGAATGGGCCGGTCGCAGCGCACCAGCAGCACATCGGGCGCGATGCCGATGGAGCGCAGCTCACGCACGGAGTGCTGGGTAGGCTTAGTTTTGAGCTCCCCTGCCGAGGGAATGTAGGGCATCAACGTCAGGTGCAGGTAGCAGGTGTCGCCGCGCGGCAAATCATTGCCGAGCTGGCGGATCGCCTCGAAGAACGGCAGGCCTTCGATATCACCGACAGTGCCACCGACTTCGACAAGGACGAAGTCGAACTCGTCATTGCCCTCGACCACGAAGTCCTTGATGGCGTCGGTGACGTGCGGAATAACCTGAACGGTGGCTCCCAGATATTCGCCGCGGCGCTCCTTGGCGAGAATGTCGGAATAGATGCGGCCGGTGGTGATGTTGTCGCGCTTGGTGGCGGCACGGCCGGTGAAGCGCTCGTAGTGACCCAGATCGAGATCGGTCTCGGCGCCGTCATCGGTGACGAAGACTTCGCCGTGCTGGGTGGGCGACATCGTGCCCGGATCGACGTTGAGATAGGGGTCGAGCTTGCGCATGCGGACCTTGTAGCCGCGCGCCTGCAGCACGGCGCCGAGCGCCGCCGAAGCAAGACCCTTGCCCAATGAGGAGACCACGCCTCCGGTGATGAATACGTACCGAGCCATGGGCGTTCACCTTAGTTCTTCTCAGCGTCGATTCGTAGAGGCTCAAAGAGGCTCTACACAAAGAAAGAAGGGGATGTTGCCATCCCCTTCATCCGTTCATCCGCGGTCGCCTAGTTGGCGGCCGGAGCGGCAGGCGTTTCCGCCGGAGCCACCGGCACCGGCAGGTCCGGGATCGCGGCGGGAGCAGTGTCGGCTGCAGGCGCTGCTGCCGGAGCGGTCGTGGTCTCCGGCGTAACATCTTCGGTCACCGGATCGGTGCCCGCAGGCGCCACCGGGTCGGATGCTGGCACCGGCAGATCAGAGGCGGCGCCGCCCTGGAGCGAGTTGAGCGCATCCAGTACGCTGGTGGGCTCCTCGCCGTCTTCAGAAGCGGCGCGCTCCAGAATGCTCGCCGTGCCACGATCAAGTTCAGACAGGATGGTGAGGCCAATGGCCGTCGCGAAGAACAGGGTCGCCAGAATGGCCGTGGTCCGGGTCAAGAGGTTAGCCGAGCCGCGAGCGGTCATGAAGCCGCCGCCACCTCCGCCGATCCCCAGCGCTCCGCCCTCGGATCGCTGCAGCAGGATCACCGCAATCAGGGCCAGGACGATCAGCAAATAGGCCACGATCAGGACGTTTTGCATGCTGTCTCAGTTTTTGAACTTTTCAAAGATGGCGCGTCTTACACGCCTCGTTCCCATTTTGCCATAGGCCGAGCGGTGATTTCCGCTCGACCGTCAGCCTTACAGGATCATACGGCCGAGATAATGGTCGCGAAGTCTTTCGCCAAGAGGCTGGCCCCGCCAACAAGCCCGCCATTGACGTTGTCGATGGCAAGGATTTCGCGCGCATTCTGCGGCTTGAGCGAACCGCCATAGAGGATGCGCATGCCCTGTCCCTGTTCTCCAAAGCGATCGACCAGTTGACGCCGGATTGCATCGTGCATCTGCTGGATTTCTCCATTGCTCGGCGTGCGGCCGGTGCCGATCGCCCAAACCGGCTCATAAGCGATGATCACCTCGTGCTGTTCGGCGGCGTCGGGAACCGATCCACTCAACTGCCCGCTGACCACTGTCTCCGCACTGCCGCTGTCGCGCTCCGCTTCGGTCTCGCCAACGCAGATGATGGGTTTGAGCCCTGCCCCGATTGCGGCTTCCGCCTTGCTGCGTACCAGATCATCGGTTTCGCCATGGTTGGCGCGCCGTTCGGAATGGCCAACAATAACATATTGCGCCCCAGCGTCCGCAAGCATTGCGGCTGCGAGATCGCCGGTGTGCGCGCCAGAAGCGGCCGGGTGGCAATCCTGCCCCCCGGCAAGGATGCCGCTGGTGGCGCCCTGGCTGGCAACGGCAGCCAAAATTGTGGCAGGTGGGCAGACCACGACCACGGCGCGGGGCGGCTCGCCGGCCACCATCATCTCGGCCAAAGTGGTCAATTCATTGAGTGAGGCGCGGAGCCCATTCATTTTCCAGTTGCCGGCGATCAGCGGTGTGATTGTTGTTGTCAATTGTTTGCTCCTGCTGCCTCTTGCACCGGGCGGAGGTTTGCCCTAACCCCGGCTTGGTAAAGTGAGTTATTAGTGCCCTGCCGCACCTTCGGTAAAGGCCGGCCTGCCCAGATGGAACGTCCTACATGCTCGATAGTTTGCGCGCTTTCGCGAAATCCTGGCCCGGCAAGCTCTTAGGCGCATGTCTTCTGGTGGGCGTAGCCGGCTACGGCATCAGCAATGTCATCACGGATCTGGGCACCAATACTGTCGCCCGCGTCGGCAATGAAGAGATCAATTCGCGCGAGTTCCTCCGTGCTTACCAGGGCCAGCTCAACCAGGTCGCCCAGCAGCTTGGATCGGTGCCGTCGGCGCAGGACGCGATGAACCTGGGCATTCCCTCCATGGTGCTGCAGCGCATGGCACAGGATGCGGCCCTCAACCAGATGGCTGACGGCTTTGGGCTGGGCGTCTCCGAGGAGAAGCTGAGCGAACTGCTGCGGGATGATCCGTCGTTCCAGGGGACGCTGGGAACGTTTGACGCTTCCCGGTTCACCCAGGTGCTGCAGGCCAGCGGGCTGACCGAGGCCGAGTATTTCGAGGACCAGGGCGACGCCGCCCGGCGCGAACAGCTGGTGTTGAGCCTGTTTGGCGACACGCAACTGCCTCCGACCGCGTCCAGCCTGATCAACCGCTACGCGGCAGACCAGCGCACGATCGAATATTTCGTTCTGAGCTCCGTCAATATCGACCCGGTGCCTGCCCCGACCGAAGAAGAGCTTGCCGCTTACCTTAGCGAGAACCAGGCCGAGTTCCGCACGGTGGAAACCCGCAAGGTGCAGATGCTGCGCCTGTCGCTGGCCGATCTCGCGGCCACCAAGACCATTGCCGAAGACGCAATCGCTGCCGAATACGAGCGCACCAGGGAGAGCCTGGTTCAGCCCGAGCGGCGCACCATAGAGCAGGTCGTGCTCAACGCCGAACAGGACGCTGCCTTCCAGGCTGGTCTTACGGCAGGCACGCCTTTCGCGACCCTTGTTGCGGAAGCCGGGCTGACGCCCACCTCGCTGGGAACGCTGACACAGACGCAGGTTACCGACCCGACCCTGGCCAGCGCCGCCTTTGGCCTTGAACAGGGCGGCTTCGCCTTGGTCGATGGCGTCGCTGGGCGTCGCGCCGTCCACGTGTCGGCGATCGAAGCAGGCGGCGCGCCGACGCTGGACGAAGCGCGCGAGCAGGTCGCCAACACGCTGGCGCTTGCTGAAGCACGCACCGAGATTGCCGACGTTCAGGACAATATCGAGGAATTGCGCGCTGCCTTCCGCCCCCTGAGCGAAATCGCCAGCCGTTTCGGACTGCCGCTCTATGAGGCCGATGTGACCGCCGGTGGCGCTGAACTCGCCGTCCTCCCCGATCTGGCGCCCGAGGACACCACGCGTGTGGCAAATGCCATTTCCCAGGCCGAACAGGGCAGTCTGACGCCAGCCATCCCGCTGGCCGGAAACAGCAATGTGTGGTTCGACCTTGCCGCCATCGAGCCAGCGCGTGACCAGACTCTCGACGAGGTGCGCGACACGCTGACCGAGACGCTGACCGGCGAGCGCGTCAACAACGCCATCCTCGCCGAACAAGCCGAAGCTGTGGCGCGGCTCGACAATGGTGAGGCCCTTGCCGACGTTGCAGCGTCATACAACGTGCTGCCCCAGATCAGCACGCCGTTCACGCGCTTTCCGGCAGAAGGCGCTACGGTCGATCCGGAAGTCGCCTCGGCAGCCTTCACCGGCGGGGATGATCACCATGGCTCGGCAGTGAGTTCGACCGGCGAGTTCGTGGTGTTCGACGTCACGGCGGTCACGCCGGCGGAGGGTCCGCTCGAGCAGGCCGACAATGACAGCGTCCAGGCGCAGGTCGTCAACGGGATCTATGCCGACTTTTCCGCCGCACTACGCGACGAGATCGGCCTGCGCATCAACACGCAGGGTCTCAATCAGGCGCTGGCGCTCAACACCGGCCAGTAGGCCCACCCTGCGGGACACGATGACGATGGCTGACGACTCCTTTCAGCGCTTTTCCGAGCTGTACGATGCTGGGAAGGGGCAGATCGTCTGGCGTCGCATCGTGGCAGACCTGGAAACGCCGGTCGGCACCTATCTCAAGCTGGCGCAGGGCCGCCGCAACACCTTTCTTTATGAGTCAGTGCAGGACGGAGCGGTCCGTGGCCGCTACTCGATCATCGGCAGCCAGCCTGACGTGATCCTCAAGGTTGAGGCAGGCGCCCCCACGATCAACCGCTCGGCCCAGCTGAACGATGCCGGGTTCGAGCCTCTCCAATCGTTGCCGCTCGACGCCCTGCGGCAGCTCGTGGCCGAGAGTGCCATCGAAGTTCCACCTGGCTTGCCGCCGCAATCGGCCGGTGTCTATGGCTTCATGGGCTATGACATGGTGCGCTACATGGAAGTGCTGCCCGACAGCAATCCGGACCACCTCCAGACGCCTGAAGCCATGCTGATGCGGCCATCGCTGCTGGCAATTTTTGATACGCTCAAGGATGAGCTTTACCTCACTGCGCCGGTCTATGTACGGCAGGGCGTGTCGGCCCAGCAGGCCCATGAGGCTGCCGAGGCGCGGATCGATGAGGCCATTGGCCGGCTGGGACAAGCCATGCCGGCTGCGCCGGCTTTGCCCGCGCTGGACAAGCTTTCGGTAACCAGCAATACGGCGCCCGACGATTACTTCGCGATGGTCGCCAAAGCCAAGGATTACATCACCGCCGGTGATATCTTCCAGGTTGTCCTCTCGCAGAGGTTCGAGGCGGCATTCACCCTGCCCCCGACAGCCCTCTATCGTGCGCTGCGACGCACAAATCCAAGCCCTTACATGTATTTCCTCGATTTCGGTGATTTCGCCATTGCCGGGTCAAGCCCAGAGATTCTGGTGCGCGTGCAAGATGGGAAGGTTACGATCCGCCCTATCGCCGGCACGCGCAAGCGAGGCTCGACGCCGACGCGCGACCAGGAACTGGCCGCAGAACTGCTGGCCGACCCTAAGGAGTTGGCCGAACACCTCATGCTGCTGGACCTAGGCCGCAACGATGTGGGCCGGGTCAGCAGGACCGGGTCGGTCGAGGTCACCGACAAGTTCTTCCTCGAATACTACTCCCACGTCATGCACATCGTTTCCAATGTGGTGGGCGCGCTCGATCCGCAGTACGACTTCGTGGATGCGCTGTCCGCCGGCTTTCCGGCCGGTACCGTGTCGGGCGCGCCAAAGGTGCGGGCGATGGAGATCATCGACGAACTCGAAAGCTCGCGGCGCGGCATCTATGGCGGCTGCGTCGGCTATTTCGGCGCAGATGGCACCATGGACACCTGTATCGTGCTGCGCACCGGCATTGTAAAAGACGGCAAGCTCTACGTGCAGTCCGGCGCCGGGATCGTGGCCGACAGCCAGCCTGAACTCGAGCAGATGGAATGCGAAAACAAGGCTCGCGCCCTGTTCAGCGCCGCAGAAGAAGCGCTACGTTATGCCGGTGAAGCAAGGATCGGGCAGTGAGTACCACGCCCTCTCTATGAGACGCGAACAAAGTGAGCCTCGAACCAAGAGGTCCGGGAACGCAAATGACCAAGACGCTCGTCATCGATAACTACGACAGCTTCACCTACAACCTTGTTCACTTC
>CAKTFF010000013.1 GCA_934553185.1 uncultured Devosia sp. | reverse complement strand
GTATCGAAGCGCGGCTAGACCAACCGGCGCCTGAGCCTAGGATGAATATCCATCCATTCCCTACGAACCAGCGGAGAACCTCTCCGCTTTGGCTGCCGATGGCTGCAAGCGTCCTTGTGGCTCTGGGCGCGGGCTATCTCGCCGGCACGCTGACGAGCCGCGAGCCGCAACCCACCGTGATTGCCGTCCTGCTCAACGAGGCCGATGCTTCGCCCGCCGTGATCATCGAAGCCTTTGCCGACGACAGCGTCCGGCTGGTGCCCCTCGATAGCTTTGCCGCGCCACAAGGACAGGTTCTGGAGGTTTGGACCCTGCCAGATCAGCAAACCGGACCGGTCTCGCTTGGAACGCTGAGGCAGGCCGCCGACCAGCGGCTGACCGGGCCCAACCTCCCCCTGCCCCATCCCGGACAGCTCTACGAGATTACGCTCGAGCCAGAGGGCGGTTCGCCCACTGGGCGGCCCACCGGACCCATTCTTGTGAAGGGGTTCGCCAAGCCCCTGGTCTGACCCGCGCATTGACTTATGCGCCCATCCGAACCATGTGGTGGCCAACAGTTTCCGGAGCATATCCCATGGGTTTCAAGATGGGCATTGTCGGCCTGCCCAATGTCGGCAAGTCGACCCTTTTCAACGCGCTGACGCGAACCGCGGCTGCGCAGGCGGCTAATTTCCCGTTCTGCACCATCGAGCCCAATATGGGCGAGGTTTCCGTGCCCGACAGCCGCTTGGACAAGCTGGCCACAATTGGCAAGTCGGTCAACGTGCTGCCTGCCCGCATGAGCTTTGTGGATATCGCCGGCCTCGTCAAAGGCGCGTCGCAGGGTGAAGGCTTGGGCAATCAGTTCCTGGCCAATATTCGCGAATGCGACGCCATTGCCTATGTGCTGCGCTGCTTTGAAGACAACAACATCATCCATGTTGCCAATAAGGTGGACCCGCTCGCCGATGCCGAAGTGGTGGAAACTGAACTGATGCTGGCCGACCTCGAGAGCCTTGAAAAGCGCCGCGCTGGCGTGGAAAAGAAGGCCAAGGGCGGCGACAAGGATGCCAAGCTGACGCTCGACCTGATCGACCGCGCACTGGTTCTGCTGCGCGAGGGCAAGTCTGCTCGCTTTGTCGAACGCGATGCGGAAGAAGAAAAGGCCTTTGCGGAACTGCAGCTTCTGACCAGCAAACCCGCGCTTTATGTGTGCAATGTCGACGAGGGCTCGGCGGAAAACGGCAATGCCATGAGCAAGCTCGTGGAAGACTATGCCAAGGCGCATGATGCCGGCGTGGTCATCATCTCGGCTGAGATCGAGTCCCAGCTGGCGCAATTGCCCGACGCTGAACAGGCGGAGTACCTGGAATCGCTCGGTCTTGAGGAAGCAGGGCTCAACCGGTTGATCCGAGAAGCCTATGCCTTGCTGGGCCTGCAAACCTATTTCACCGTTGGTCCCAAAGAAACCCGCGCCTGGACCATCCACAAGGGCGACAAGGCCCCCGCTGCCGCCGGCGTCATCCATTCGGACTTCGAGCGAGGATTCATTCGCGCCCAGACCATCGGCTACGACGACTTTGTGGCGCTGGGCGGCGAAGTGGCGGCCAAGGAGGCTGGCAAGGCGCGCGACGAAGGCAAGGAATATGTCGTCAAGGACGGCGATGTCATGCTGTTCAAGTTCAACACGTAAGCGCCGCGTACGCCTTCTTTAAGCTTCCAGCGGCCTTGATGCAGAAGCGTCAGGGCCGCCTCTTCTTGGCACTGCCTAACGGGTGAAGCCAAACTCTTCCAGCAGTTGTGCCCGCGTAAAGTAATGTGGCGGACGCGTTAGCGTTCCGCGACCAATGATCAGTTGGAACAGATCCGGCTCCACCTCAAGATAATAGGGGCGGTCATGCTTGCCCAGTTCCGCTCGGTAGGCCAGGTACTCGTCCAAAGTTTCAAAGTGGCGATCACCGGCCAGTGGCAGATTGTTCATGAGCTTGGACTCATTGGCAACAGAGTTAACAGCAAAATAAAATAATATTGCGAGCAGGGCCGAAGAGATGCGCCCGGCCTTAAGTATTATGGGCTTGATGCTGTTTTTCGCGGCTGAGTCAATGCGTCTCGCTGATAACATTTGCAGGTTTCCCGATGGACAAAGCTCAGTAGTTTCCATCCTTAAAGAAAACGGTATTTTTGGGGGGAACAGATGTCAAACAATCGATCATACGTCAAAGCAGCAAACGCAGCCGGGACGCCTGGGGCCTCCATCGACTGGGTCGAGCACACCGCGCCATCCACCATCAACGTCTTTTTCGCGGCTGGTGGATCAAGTGTCTACGACCCCGCTTTCGGAGAATTTTACACCGCGGTCGCTTGGGACAAGGTGGAACTTGCTGCCGCCAAAAACGCGTTTCAAAATTACTCTGACGTCGCCAACATAAAGTTCAACTACGTTTCCTCCATCGAGCAAGCCGATTTCGTCATGGTTCAGTCGCCGGACGAGGAAAACCTTGGCCATTTCGCTCCTGGAGGCGGCCTGATTCAGTATAACGGCGCGCTCTATGATGTCGACGGCTTGGGCGTCTTCAGCACCGACGACAACCGCGATGGTGTCGAGGGAGGCGCAGGGGACTCCTGGACCCACCCTAACCTCCAAAAGGGTGGCTATGGTTACATAACCCTGATCCATGAGATCGGCCACGGCATGGGCCTGGCCCATCCGCACGACGATGGCGGCGGCTCCGAAGTCATGCATGGCGTGGACGCGCCATTTGACGACTTGGGTGATTTTAGCCTCAACCAAGGCATCAATACCATCATGTCCTACAATGACGGATGGCGCACCGCTGACCACGTCGGGCCTCGCGAGGTAGCGCCCGACACTTTCGGCTATGGCTGGCAGGGCAGCCTGATGGCACTCGATATTGCCGTGCTGCAGGAAAAGTACGGCGCCAATACCAGCTTCAACACCGGCGACAACACCTATGTGCTGCCTGAGAAGAATGCTTCGGGCACCTATTACTCATCCATCTGGGACGCGGGCGGCAAGGACACGATCATTCATAACGGTTCAAGCAGAGCCGTTATCGATCTTGGAGCAGCGACGCTAGATTACTCTTGGAAGGGCGGCGGCCCTGTCTCCTATGCCGATGGCATCTATGGCGGCTTCACCATTGCCAATGGCGCGGTTATAGAAATTGCGATAGGTGGTTCAGGCAATGACAAGCTGATCGGCAATGGCGCGGCAAACGTCCTTAATGGCCGGGGCGGTGCCGACATCATGCGAGGCTTGGGCGGCAGCGACACCTACTATGTCAATAACAGCAATGATCTTGTGGACGAGCGCAATGGCAACGGCAGTGACACGGTTGCAGCCAGCATTGATTATGCCCTCGACAACAGCAAACTTCTCGGCACCGTGGAGAACCTTGTCCTGATCGGCAATGCCGAAAAAGGCGTGGGGAACGCTCTCAACAACACCATTACCGGCAGTACGCAGAGTAACTGGTTAGACGGTGCTGGCGGCGACGACCGGATGATCGGTTTGGGGGGGAATGACACCTATACCGTCAACACAAAGACGGACGTCGTCAGTGAAATAGCCGGTTCGGGAGTAGACACCGTCCGTTCCGGTGTCAGTTTCAGCTTGGCCAACACCACAACCGTGCTTGGAGCTGTCGAAAACCTCACTTTGATCAACACTGCAAGTAGTGCGATAGGAAACGCGCTCAACAATAGGCTGATCGGCAACGCGAGAGACAACTGGATGAAGGGTGGCTTAGGCGCTGATACCCTGACTGGTGGTCAAGGTGCTGATACATTTGTTTTCGAAAGCCTCACCGACTCAGGCCCTCGGGCGAGCTTGCGTGACACGATCACAGACTTCCGACCCGCAGATGAGGACCGGATCGACCTTTCGGCTATCGATGCCAGATTGGGCAACGCGGTCAACAATGCCTTCAGCTTTCTCAGCAAGGAAGGTGCTGCCTTCACCAACAAGGCCGGGCAATTGCGCTTTGATCAGACCACCGAGGACTCCGTGAGGATCACGCTGATCGAAGGCGACGTGGATGGTGATGGCAAGGCCGACTTCCAGATCGAACTAACCGGCCGGATCAACCTCGTGGCGAGTGACTTCCTGCTCTAACGCGAATACTGGCAACGCCTGGTTCTAATGCGCACCCGCTAAGCAGAGAGCGCCAACTCATCGTTGAGTTGGCGCCGAAGCGTCTTGTCACGCACGCCCAAAGGGCGCAAAACGCCCCTGCTGACGTATAGGGCAAGCACATGACCAATCCTGTCACGGCCGACCGGCGGCACTTCGAGGATCTGACCGTCGGCGAGGTACTCGCACTGGGCGAAACAACCCTTACCCGTGACATGATCGTGTCCTTTGCCGGCGAGTTCGACCCCCTGCCCTTCCACCTTGATGAAAAGGCCGCCAAGGCAAGCCTTCTGGGCGGCCTGGCGTCGAGCGGCTGGCAAACCGCTGCTCTCACGCAGCGCATGCTGGTGGACAGCTTTTTGAACTCTGTTGCTTCCGTGGGTAGCCTGGGATTTTCCAATCTCAAGTGGCGCAATCCTGTGATGGTGGGCGACACCATCGCGGGCACGGTGACCATTGCCGAGTTGCGCCGGTCGGACAGCCATCCTCAATGGGGGATCATGAGCCTTGATCTCGACGTTCGCAACCAGCGGGGCAAATCGGTACTGACCCTGCGGCTCGCCCATCTTGTGCAAACAAGGCTATCGGCATGACCCGCTGGTTCGAGGACATCACCATCGACGAGCCCCATGCTCTGGGCAGCCACACCTTCGAGGCGGACGAAATCATCCGGTTTGCCGCGCTCTACGATCCCCAATACGTCCACATCGATCCTGTTGCGGCCCGGCAGAGCCACTTGGGCGGCCTGGTCGCCAGCGGTTGGCATACGGTCAGCATCGGACACCGCAAGATGGTCGACACGCTGTTTGCCGAAGAAACCCGCCTTCGCGGCACGGGGCAGGAACCCGGCGTGTCGGGCCCTTCGCCAGGTGTCAATTCTCTGGCGTTCGAAGCCCCGGTGCGCCCCGGTGACACAGTCAGCTACCAGTTGATGGTGACCGACAAGCGGGTCTCCAACTCCATTCCCGGCTGGGGCTTGCTGTTCAACCAGATCAAGGCCGTGAATCAGCGTGGCGAACTGGTGTACCAGGCCGACCTTGTGGGCTTCAGTAAACTGCGTGACTACCGGATGCCCATGCGACTGCGAGTGTTGCAGGCGCTCACCAAAACACCCCTGATCGGTCGCCTGCTCAAGCGTGGCCCTTGAAACGAACGACCACGACCGGCACTTTCCTTCCATGCGCCGATTCGCTCTCATCCTCGCTTTCTTTGCCCTTGCGGCCACGACGGCTCACGCCCAAAGTTTCACCGGCAACTGGGCGTGCCGCGACGCATCGACCAGCAAAGCGGGCATCCTGACCATCTATGGCGAGGTTTATGGCTTCGCCTCGACCACTTCTAACGATGGCAGTTCCGGCACCGGCACGATCACGGCCTATCAGGACGGCGTGGCCTTCAACGATGGCAACCTGCGCGCCGGACGTTTGATCCAGGCGGGCCGGATGATCCCCGACGCTACCTATGGCTCCGCCATGCAGCTTGAAACAGCCGAAGCCATCGTCATGCTGTGCACGCCGCGCTAGATGCACGTACGGCTTGAGCCGCAGGCTGAGCATCACGCTGCAGGCCTCTTTAAAGCCTTGCAGCCGCGCGAAATCTACCAGTTTCTCGACGGCGAACCTCCAGTGTCCGTCGAGGCCGTACAGCAACGCATCGTCCGGCAAAACAACGGTCCCCAGGACGGCAGCAGAACACGCTGGCTGAACTGGGTCGTGTTCGTCGATAACACCGTCGCCGGTTATACCCAGGCCACTGTTGATGCAGACGGCACGGCCAATCTTGCCTATGTTTTCTCGCCCCTCTTCTGGGGCAAATCGGTGGCCTACCAAGCCTGTCACTTGACGATCGCGGAGCTTGGCGAGAGCGGCTTGGCCCACCGCTTGATTGCTGACACCGAGATCAACAACATACGATCGCGGAGACTACTGATCCGACTGGGTTTCGAATTGATCACTGAGACCAAGACGGACGCATTGTTCGAAAGATCGATGGACGGGTAGGTCGCGCTTAACCAAGCGACAGATCGGCGCCTAATCGTCGCCGCTTCAACGAATGGGGCTTGAACTTTTTCGCCAAATCGGCATTTTGCCTGTGCGGCGCCGGGCCCCTCTGGCGAGAACGACTCTTTGTTCTCGTGATGTCGGAGCTGCTCCAACTTCATGGAGAAAGGTCCGGCGATGGAATCGCTTCTTGCCGCCCTATCGGGCGATTTTCTAGGTACTCCCGTCTATTTCTGGGTCGCGTTCGTCGCGATCGTTATCGCTTTGCTGGTTTTCGATCTCGGCATCCTGCACAAGGATGAGCATGAGATCGGCGCCAAAGAAAGCCTGACGCTTTACGGCTTCTACGTCGCCATCGCGCTGGCTTTTGGTGGCTGGGTGTGGTGGCAGCGCGGCGCCGAGGCCGGTCTCGAATTTTACACCGGCTATCTGATCGAACAGTCCCTGGCGATGGACAACATGTTCGTCATTGCGACGATCTTTGGCTTCCTCGCCATTCCCCGCCTCTACCAGCATCGCGTGCTGTTCTGGGGCATTCTGGGCGTGATCGCCTTCCGTGCCATCCTGATCGGGCTTGGCGCAGCACTGGTCAACGAGTTCAACTGGATCCTGTTTGGCTTCGGCGCTTTCCTGGTGTTCACCGGCATTCGCATGTTCAGCCACAAGGACGAAGAGCCCGATATCGAGTCGAACCCGGTCTTCCGCTTTCTGACCAAGCGCTTCCGGGTGACCAAGGAACTGCATGGCCGCGCGTTTACGGTTAAGCAGCCGGATCCCAAGTCGGGTAAGATCGTCACTTGGTTGACGCCGCTTGCGGTCGCGCTGATCATGGTGGAAGCCGTCGACCTGATCTTTGCCGTGGACTCCGTGCCGGCCGTCTTTGCGGTGACGCAGGACACCTTTATCGTCTACACGTCCAACATCTTCGCAATCCTTGGACTGCGTGCCCTCTACTTCGCGCTTGCCGCGGCGATGAACCGGTTCCGCTACCTCCAGGTATCGCTGGCGATCATCCTGGTTCTGGTGGGCATCAAGATCTTCCTCGTGCCGCTTCATATCCATATCGACACACTTCTGTCGCTGATCGTCACCCTGTCGATCCTGGCAGGCGGCATCGTCTTCTCGCTGTGGAAGACCCGCAACGAGCCCGATATCAGCGCCGTGGAAGAGCCCAAAACTGGCCAGCTCGAACCATAGACCAAACCAGGTGAGCCGGTGCTCGGCATCGGCTCACCTCCATTCGCCTCTTATGACGTCGTGCCTTTTTCAGGGTGCGGACCAGATCAAGGGCAAGGGATTCAACAACTGCTGACAGAGATTGTCACGGCAAAGCTCTAAGCCGACCTCTCCTGAACGGAGTAGATCATGCCTGTTATTGCTTCCTGCCACTGCGGCGACACCAAGATCGAGCTGGCACAGAAACCCACCCACGCACACGAATGCAATTGCTCTTTCTGCGCACGCGCTGGCGCCATCTGGGGCTTTGTCGCCCGCGCCGACATGACATTGACCACTCAAACCAACGACACGATTTATTCAGCGAGCGGCGGCCTGAACCAGCACCATTTCTGCGCCCGCTGCGGCATGCAGACCTGGGGTGACTCGCCCGACTGGGCGCAGAATTTCAACATTGATGGGACACCCAAGGACGGCGTCGATCCCGATAGCGTCCCCACGGCGCGCAGCTACTACGTCAACCTCAGACTGATTGATGGTTTGGACTGGACCAGCATCCATCTCGAAAAAGTGGACGGTCGCAATAACTGGTAGGTTCACCAGGCGAGCTTAATGCCCCTCAAAGGCCATCAGCGAGTTCACGACGATACCTTCCCCGGCAAGCTTGGCAGCGCCACCCAGGTCCGGCAGGTCGATCACAAAGGCGGCGTCTGCCACCGATGCGCCCGTGCGGCGCAACAGACCCACAGCGGCTATGGCGGTGCCCCCTGTGGCGATCAGGTCATCCACCAGCAGAACCTTGTCACCAGCGTCCAGAACGTCGGCATGGATTTCGATCGTGTCCACGCCATATTCAAGCGCGTAGTTCTGCCCGATGGTCTCGCCAGGCAGCTTGCCCTTCTTGCGTACCGGAATGAACCCCACGCCCAAAGCAATGGCGACCCCTGCCCCGAAAATGAACCCCCGGGCTTCGATACCCGCCACATGGGTAATCCCCTGCCCGCGATAGCGACTGGCGATGGCTTCGATGCTTTCCTTGAAGCCCTCGGGATGCTCGATCAACGTGGTAATGTCGCGGAACAGAATCCCCTTCTTGGGATAGTCCGGAATCGTGCGCACAAGCGCCTTGAGGTCGAGCGGCATAGAAAACCTGACTGTGATGATTAGGGCAGACGGCGACCGACGAGGTGGCGCGCAAGGACGCCAGCGCTGTAGGCCGCATTGCGGGTCACCGTTATCGCGGTTTCGCGGGCGCGCGGATTGGCGGCAACAGCGATGATCCCGGCGCGAACAACAGGATGGCGCACGGCTGTCACGGCAGCGCCAACCACGGTGGCAGCCAGGCGGATTGCGGACATGAGCGACTCCCTGAGGGGCTGATTTGCCTAAGAGAAGACTATCGCGGCGCGGCGCTTGTATGGCAAGGGGCGAGACGCCCTCCAACAACAAAGGGCCCCGAAGGGCCCTTTGCAGCAATCGTTGCAGCAAAGCTTAGTGCTCGATGCCGCGCCAGATACGGCGCTTGGTCAGGTACATCAGGGCGGCAAAGCCGATCAGGAACAGCAGCACAACAAAACCTGTCTGCTTGCGCCCGGCTAGGTGCGGCTCTGCTGCCCACATCATGAAGGCGGCTACGTCGGTGGAATACTGCTCAACAGTTGTCGGTACAGCTTCCTGGCCCTCGGCAACCTCGTAGGCGACAATGTCGTCCGAGAGCGGCGGCGCCATGCCGATGGCATGCCCTGGATAGTAGTCGTTGTAATACTTGCCCTCGGGCAGCTCGAAATCTGCCGGCGCTTCTTCGTGGTAGCCGTTCAGCAGCGCATGGATGTAGTCCGGACCGCCTTCCGAATAGCCGGTAAAGTAGTTGAATACCCAGAATGGGAAAGCGTCTGAGATACCACGCGCCTTGGCCAGTACCGAGAAGTCCGGCGGCAAGGCGCCACCATTGGCGTCACGGGCATCCTGCTCGGTGGCGAAAGGTGGCGGGAAGCGATCGGCTGGCACACCGGCGCGCACGCCGCCTTCAGCCGTCGGGTCAGCAACTTCGTATTCAGCCGCCAGTGCCTTGACCTGTTCCTCGGAAAAGCTCGGACCGCCCTCTTCCGCCAGGTTGCGGAAAGCGACAAGCCGCACGCCGTGGCAGCTGGAGCAGACTTCCCGGTAAACCTGGAAGCCGCGCTGCAGCTGGTTCTGGTCGTAGGTGCCGAAAATACCGGCGAAGCTCCAGCTTTGCTTCTCGATGGCCGGCGTGGAGTGATCCTGAGCCATGGCTGGCGCGGCGAAACCCGCAGCCAGAGCGAGAGCCAGAATGGTGGTCTTGATGTTCAACATGGTTCCTGCCCCTCCCGTCACGCGTGCGCTTTGCCGAGAACGCTATCGGAGATGCTGGTCGGCAGCGGCCGTGGCTTCTCGATACGGCCAAGGACCGGCAGGATGACGAGGAAGTGGATGAAGTAATAGGCGGTGCAGATCTTGGCCAGAATGACGTTGATCTCCACATCGGCCGGCGCCGCACCCAGATAGGTCAGGCCGAGGAAGTTGATGAGGAACAGCCAGTAGAACCACTTGAACATTGGGCGGAAGTGACCCGAACGAACCTTGGACGTATCCAGCCAGGGCAGGAAGAACAGGATCAGGATCGAGCCGCCAAAGAAGATGACGCCGCCCAGCTTGGAGTCGATGAAGAGGATGTTGAAGTCGATGGCGCGCAGGATCGCATAGAACGGCAGGAAATACCATTCAGGCACAATATGAGCCGGCGTCACCTGGGAATTGAACGGGATGTAGTTGTCCGGGTGACCCAGGATGTCGGGCGCAAAGAACGCGAACCACACAAAGGGGATCAGGAACAGCGACATGCCGAACAGATCCTTCATCGTGTAGTATGGATGGAAGGGCAAGGTGTCGCGCTTGTCCTTGACGTCCACGCCGATCGGATTGTTGTTGCCTGGCACATGGAGAGCCCAGATGTGCAGCGCCACAACAGCAGCGATCACGAACGGGATCAGATAGTGCAGAGAGAAGAAGCGGTTCAGCGTCGGATTGCCCACGGAGAAACCGCCCCGCAGCAGTTCGAGCAACGGCGTGCCGATCACCGGGATAGCAGCAAAGATATTGGTGATAACCGTCGCGGCCCAGCCAGACATCTGACCCCAAGGCAGGACATAGCCCATGAAGGCCGCTGCCATGGTCAGCACGAACAGGAGCACGCCGATGATCCACAGGATCTCGCGCGGCGCCTTATAGGAGCCGAAATACATATTGCGGAAAATGTGGACATACATGGCCGCAAAGAACATGGAAGCGCCAACGGCATGGAACGCCTGGATCATCCGGCCGCCATTGACGTCGCGGCGGATATGCTCGACCGAGTCAAATGCCATGGCGATGTTGGGCGTGTAATGCATCGCCAGGATCACGCCGGTGACGATCTGGATACCCAGACACATCACGAGGATCGCGCCAAAGGTCCACCAGTAGTTGAGGTTCTTGGGCGTGGGGAAATCCATCAGGTGTTCTTTGGAGAACCGGATGATGGGCAGGCGGTCATCGAGCCACTTCTCGACGGCAGTGCCTGGCGTATAGGTCACGTGTTCGCTGTGTGCGGGCGTGTAATGCGTATTATCGGACATCAGTTAAAAGCCCCACTAGCCGATCTGAACCAGCGTATCGCTGACGAAATCATAAGGCGGCAGCACTAGGTTCGTGGGTGCTGGCCCCTGACGGATACGGCCGGCGCTGTCATAGTGCGAGCCATGGCAAGGGCAGAACCAGCCGTCGAAGTCGCCGGCATCGCCAACGGGGACGCAGCCGAGATGGGTGCAGTTGGCAATCATGATCAGCCATTGCTCGTGCCCGACCTTTGTCCGCTGCTCGTCCGTTTCGGGATCCTTGAGGTCGGCCAGCGGCACAGCGCGCGCTTCCTCGATCTCGGCAGCCGTACGATGACGCACGAAAACCGGCAGGCCGCGCCACATGATGGTGACCGACTGGCCTTCTGGAATTGAAGACACATCAAACTCGATGCTGGCCAGAGCCAAGGTGGAGGCGTCCGGATTAAGCTGGTTGATCAGCGGCCACACCGTTGCGGCAACGCCGACCGCGGCCACCGATCCGGCTGCGACAAAGATGAAATCCCGGCGGTTTTTTGGATCTTTATGGTTGTCGGCCAAGGCCCGTATCCCCGTAAAAAAGACATCCAACGTAGCCGGCGCGGCACACCACTTACGCATACGCGGAATCGGCAGCCGTCCGCCCTCAAGCGGCCCGTCAGTCGCGGTTCTTTTTGCACTGTCACAAGCGCTTGTCCAGTGCGGGCGCGAGTGACACAGATCAACTGCGACACTATACCCAAAAAGGCCTTCCACGAGTTCGCCCGTGTGGGGGTTAAACACTGCCGGATTGAACTCTCCGATGTCCGTCGAACTCGCTCTCTACCAGCCAGATATAGCCAACAATGCCGGAACGCTCATCAGGCTGGGAGCATGCCTGGGCACCACCATTCACCTTATTCATCCGACCGGCTTTCCGTTCTCGCCCAAGGCACTTGCCCGGGCCGGGCTCGACTATGTCGATCATGCCGTGGTTCAGGAGCATAATAATTGGACGCAGTTCGACCTGTGGCGCCGGCAGCAGGGCCGGCGGCTGGTCTTGCTGACCACCAAGGCCGAGACTTCCGCTTATGACATCAGCTATCAAAGCGCCGACATCCTGATGGTGGGTCGCGAGAGTGCCGGCGTACCAGACAGCGTTGCCGCTCAGGCCGACCTTCGCATTCGCATCCCCATGCGGGAGGGTTTGCGCTCGATCAATGTTGCCCTGGCGGCAACGCTTATCTTGGGCGAGGCAAAAAGGCAGACTGACGGGTTTACAGGTCTGGCCTGAGGGTTCATTTCACGCGCCATGACACTTCCCCACGACATCGAGCAGAAGAAAATTGCCGCGCAAGGCTGGTTCCGGTCGCTCCGCAACCAGATCGTTGCCGCCTTTGAACAGATCGAAGCCGAACTGCAGGGGCCAAATGCCGACCTGCCCCCAGGCAAGTTCGAGATCAGCCCCTGGAACCGCGCAGCAGGTGGCGGCGGCGAGATGGGCATGCTGCATGGCCGGGTCTTTGAAAAGGCCGGTGTGCATATCAGCACCGTGCATGGGGAGTTCTCTGCCGATTTTGCCAAGCAGATGCCCGGCACTGAGCAAGGCGCCAGCTTCTGGAGCTCGGGCATTTCGCTGATCGTCCACCCGTGGAACCCCAATGTTCCTGCGGTGCATATGAACACGCGCATGATCGTCACCGGCCGTCAGTGGTTCGGCGGCGGTGCAGACCTGACCCCAGTCCTGGATCGGCGCCGCACCCAGCACGATCCTGATTCGGTGGAATTCCACGCTGCCATGCGCGACGCCTGCACGGGCCATCCAGGGGTCGACTATGAGCGCCTTAAAGCCTGGTGCGACGAGTACTTCTTCTTGCCTCACCGCAACGAGCACCGCGGCATTGGCGGCATCTTCTTTGATCACCACAATTCCGGTGACTGGGACGCCGACTTTGCTTTCACCAAAGGTGTTGGGCAGGCGTTTGCCGCGATCTACCCCGCTCTGGTCCGCCGGAATTTTGAGATGCAATGGACCGAAGCCGACCGGCACGAGCAACTTGTGCGTCGGGGCCGCTATGTCGAGTTCAACCTCCTCTACGATCGCGGCACAATGTTCGGCCTCAAGACCGGCGGCAATGTGGATTCCATTCTGTCGTCCATGCCGCCTGAAGTGCGCTGGCCTTAAGGCTGGAACTCGACCAGACCCAGCAATTGCGCTTTGCTTAAGGCAAAGCCGCTGTCGATCCAGGCTTGCTCGAGTTGCTTCAGCGCGCGCCCCAAAGCAGGGCTAGGCGCCATACCCAATCCGGCCAGATCGTTGCCGTTGATAGGGAAAGGCGGCACCACGAGGCTAGCGAGAACGCGAGCCGTTTCCGCCAAGCGGGCCCTCCCCCACTGCTCAAGTGCGGCAACGCAGGCCAGTCCCTCCACGGCCATCTCTCCATGGCGATAAGCCGCTTCGGCCACCCGGTCCTCAGCCAGGAGGATTGCCGCCTGCCAAACAGCAAGCGCACCATTGGTGGTGTCCTTGGAGAGCCGCCAGCGATCCTGCCAGAACCCGAGATCGCCTTCGCTGATCAGCGCCAGGCGCGTCGTGGCGGCTTGGCCGCCCATCTCCTCGTAGAAAGCGAGGGCAGGCTTGCTTTTGTCCGGTAACGGAAGAAGTCCGACATCGGCCATCGTCGCCATCACCTTGGCAACCTTGGGCAAAGCCAGCATGCGCATCATTTCGCCGCCCACCCGCTCGCGCGACAGGTGATCGAGCCGCCCGGCAGCCGCGGCACAGGCGAACAACCCATCCTGGTCCAGCTGCCCATTGCTGTGGCTTGCGGAGAGGCGAAAAAAACGGAAGACGCGCAGCCCGTCCTCCGCGATGCGCTGGTCAGGATCACCAATGAATCGCACCCGACCGCTGCGGGCGTCATTTACACCGCCCAGCGGATCGAAAAGCGTGCCATCGGCCCCAACGTAAAGGGCGTTGAGCGTAAAATCACGCCGTCGCGCGTCTTCCATCCAGTCGGTTCCAAACCGAACAACGGCGTGGCGTCCATCGGTTTCGACGTCCTCGCGCAGGGTTGTAACCTCCACCAGCGTCTCGCCGAGCTTGAGGGTCACGGTTCCATGGTCGATGCCGGTCGGGTAGAATGCAATATTGGCATCCTTTGCCCGGGCGATCACCTCCCCGGGGAGCAACTCGGTCGCCATATCGATATCGCCACCATGCTCTCGACCCATGATCGTGTCTCGCACGATGCCGCCAACGGCGCGAGTGCGATGCAAATGGCTATCGAGCGCAGAAAAAATCGCCTGGGTCTCGGCCTTCTGCAGCCATGACGCATCCACTAGATCGGTCACGCGACAGCCTCGCCCAGAACAAGGTCGCGAAGCCGGCGCGTCAGGTTGGCGGTAATGCCCCAGATGCGGTGACCATCATGGTCAATTTGCCAGGTTCGGTGTTCCTCTCCGTTGCGGTTGATCCGGAATTGCCCGTAAGCCTCGGACGCCATGATGCGCTCGAGCGGCACCTCAAAGACGGAGTGAACCTCCCCCGGATTGGGCACAAAGGGACCGCTGGGCTCCACCAAAGCGACAACAGGCGTGATCAGGTAATTGGTGCCGGTGAAATAGGTCGGCATGTAACCGAGAACCCTAGCGTCCTCACGCACCATGCCAACTTCCTCGTAAGCCTCGCGCAGGGCTGCCGCCGCGACATCCGCATCGTCCGGGTCGACCTTGCCGCCGGGAAACGCGACCTGTCCCGAATGCGAGCGAAGGTCCGGCGAGCGCTCGGTATAAAGCACTGTGTAGCCTTCTGGCCGCCGAACAAGCGCGATCAACACCGCTGCCGGCACTGGGGGCCGGTCAAATGGAGTGTCCGGCATCCAATCGGGCACCAGCGACTCAGGCGGCGGTGGCGCCGACTGGAGGAGGCGCCTGCCGAGTTGAGATATGGAGTGGTCGTCGGGTGACAAACAGGCACCACTTGGTTGTTGGCACAGCCAGCTTACTGCAGCCCACTGCCGTGGGTCCATCGTCTTCCACTTGCGCTGCAACGCCACCCTTTGGCTTGGCCAAGGGTGGCGTATGCGACTGGAGGATAGGCTAGGCCTGCTGCCAGGCAGCGATGGGACCCGCCAAAGACTGCGCCAGGCTCTTGTCCTCAGCGAAGACGAGCACACGTGTGGGATCGACCGGACCAGGAAAGGCAATATTGCCCAAAGTGGTCGGCTCCCAGCCAAGCGGGCAGTAGTAATCGCGATCCCCAACCAGCATCACGAACTGCCCGTCACCGCGTGCCAGCGCCCTCTTGGTCACTTCACGCGCCAGGAGTTTGCCGGCGCCCAGCTTGCGAAAATCGGGATGGGTCGCCAGCGGCCCCAGCATCCAGCCATTGATGCCACCGATCGAAATCGGCGTCATCCAAACCGATCCCGACGCAGTGCCATCCACCTCGGCGACAAGGCTGAGGCTGGGATCGATCTTGAAGCGCTCGCGGATGCGGTAGGCGGTTTTGGCGAAGCGTCCTGGGCCGAAGGCTATGGCGTGCAATTGCTCGATGAACGCGTCATCGGCAACGGTCGCTGGACGCACAGTCGGAACACGCTGGGGCATAGGAGAGACAGCAGCAGCCGTTGCAGCCAGAGGCGAAGGCAAAAGGGTCATGGCAATGATCCGGAATGGGATGCTTAGGACAAACCCGGCGCCAAACGGCACCGCTTCGAAAGACCGCTTAGGGTCGTCGTGTCACCAGCAAAACCTTCGCCATCCTGGGCGCCTCCACGCCTGAGATTCGCTTAGCACCACCAGGGCTTTGCGTAAAACGAAAAGTCATGTCGGGACCTCCCCATTTCAAGATGCCGGGCGCTCTGTGTTCGAAATAGGCAACACATCGTTGAGGCGCCCTGCCCTTATGGCTGCGCCATCACTGGCCTATATCAAGGCAACGCAAACGGCTGCCAGGACTTGATCCCGGCAAGACGTCGACAACATGACAGAAAGGGTTCGATCTTGGGACAATTGATCGACGGCAAATGGTCGGATCAGTGGTACGATACCAGCAAGACAGGCGGTCAGTTCAAGCGCTCGCAGGCTGGCTTCCGCAACTGGATAACGGCTGATGGCAGCGCCGGACCATCTGGCGAAGGCGGCTTTCCGGCTGAAGCTGGGCGCTATCACCTTTATGTATCGCTCGCTTGCCCCTGGGCACACCGGACGCTGATCTTCCGTAAGCTGAAAAACCTCGAGAACTTAGTTTCGGTCTCTGTTGTATCGCCCCGCATGCCCGATGAAACCGGGTGGAGCTTCGACAAGGACACGGGTTCGACCGGCGACGACCTGTTGGGCAAGGATTACCTCTGGCAGGTCTACACAAAGGCAGTCCCCGATTACACCGGCCGTGTCACCGTGCCGGTACTGTGGGACAAGCAGACCGGCCGCATCGTCTCCAACGAAAGCGCGGAGATCATCCGCATGTTCAACTCAGC
>CAKTFF010000012.1 GCA_934553185.1 uncultured Devosia sp. | reverse complement strand
CGATGGAGCCGGTGCGCTTGACGACGTCACCTTCCTTGATCGAGCGGTCATTGCCGAAGATCACGACGCCGACATTGTCGGTTTCGAGGTTGAGCGCCATGCCCTTGATGCCGCCCGGGAACTCGACGAGCTCACCGGCCTGGCAGTTGTCGAGACCGAACACGCGCGCAATGCCGTCGCCGACGCTGAGCACCTGGCCGACTTCGGAAACCTGGGCTTCCTGGCCGAAATTCTTGATCTGGTCCTTGAGGATCGCAGAAATTTCCGCGGCTTTGATGTCCATTTATCCGACCTCTTTCATGGCGATCTTCATCGCAGCGAGTTTTGTCTTGAGGGATGAGTCGATCATCTGCGACCCGACCTTCACCTGAAGGCCGCCGATCAGCGAGGGATCAACGAATTGGCTGAGCGTCACCGTCTTGCCCACGCGCTGGCGCAGCGTTTCGGCTAGGTTGTGGGCCTGTTCGCCGGTAAGCGGGGCAGCGGACGTCACTTCAGCGGTGACTTCGCCACGTGCCTTGGCGGCAAGTTCGCGGAACGCCACGATGATGGCATCGAGGGCAAACAGCCGGCCATTGCGGGCCACGAGCCGCAGGAAGTTGCTGACCAGCCCGTTGGTGTTGGCGCGCGCCAGCACGGCGTCAAGCGCACCGGCCTTGTTGTCGGCGGTGATCACCGGAGAGCGGAGGAAACCCGCAAAATCTGCGCTTTCACCGATCAGGCGCGAAATGTCCGACAAGGACGTTTCCACCGAAGCAAGCTGGTTCTCGCTCTGGGCGAGGTCGAACAGAGCCGACGCATATGGCCGGGCGATCTGGGTAAGCACCGAATTCTGCGCTGCCAATGCCGCTAAACCCTCTTGGTTGCCCGCCTGCTCCGCTCCCTGTCTCTCCCGAAACCAGGCAGCTGCGAAGGCATGTTCTTGTTGGAAGGAGGGGACATCCGAAGACCCCTTCAAAGTTGGGGCTGCTCTAGCACAGGGGTCGCGCGGCTTGCAAGGCTTGAGCCCGCGATTCAGCCGAACCCAAAGTGTCGCAGGGGTGGGAGCGCTTGAGCGCTAGATCGCGTAGCAGGACAGTCGATGTTTTGCTTGAGTGTCACATGAAGCTTTGCGGGTCTATGTCGACCTGGACGCGCAAATTGCCCGAGACTTTTTCGGCCGAGCCGATCCAAAAGCGGACATAGCCAGAAAGATCGAAATCCTTGGGCGATTGGGCAAGCAGCCGTACCCGGTGGCGGCCGCGCACCATGTTGACCGGCGCATCGGCGGGGCCGAACAGCTGGACGCCGTCGGCCAGGGGCGCTGCGGACAGGAGCTTGCGGGCAAAGCCCATCGCCACATCATGCTCGTTGGCCGAAACGATCAGGGCCGCCAAGCGCCCGAATGGAGGAAGCTTGCCCGCTTCACGCGCGCTGAGCTCATGGCGGTAAAAGGCTTCCCTATCGCCGCTGACCATGGCGCGCATCACTGGATGATCGGGATGATAGGTCTGAAGAAACGCCTTGCCGCTCCGGGAGGCGCGCCCGGCGCGGCCCGCCACCTGGGTGAGGATCTGGAAGGTTTTTTCGGCAGCACGCGGATCGCCGTGGGCGAGCCCCAGATCGGCATCAAGGACGCCTACCACCGACAGTTTGGGAAAATGGTGCCCCTTGCTCACCAGCTGCGTGCCGATGATGAGATCGAACTCGCCCCGCTCGATCTGCGCGAAGCGCTCACGCAACTGGCTGTTATTGCCCATGTCGGAGGAGAGGATCACTCGGCGTGCATCGGGGAACCTCACCGCCGCTTCTTCGGCGACACGCTCGATGCCAGGGCCGACGGCCGTGAGGCTGTCGGCATCGCCGCATTTGCCGCAAACATCGGGTGTGCGCACTTCGTGCCCGCAATGGTGACACATCAGAACGCCGCGAAAGCGGTGCTCCACCATCCAGGCCGAACAATGATGACACTTATATTGGTGGCCGCAGGAGCGGCACAGCGTCAGCGGCGCATAACCGCGCCGGTTAAGAAAAAGCAGCGCCTGCTCGCCGCGGTCCAGGGCGCCGAACACTTCGCGCGCCAGGGTCGGCGCGATCCACTCGCCCTTTGGCGGACCATCGATGCGCATGTCGAGCGTTGCGATATCGGGCAGCGAAGCCTCGGCAAAGCGTGCGCTGAGGAGCACATGACGGTAGCGGCCGGTATCGGCATTGTTGCGGGTTTCCACCGATGGCGTGGCCGAAGACAGGATCACCCTTGCATTGGCAAGGTGTGCCCGCACCACGGCCATGTCGCGCGCATGGTAGGTAATGCCGTCGGCCTGCTTGTAGGCGCCGTCATGTTCCTCGTCGAGCACCAGCATGCCCAATTCACGAAAGGGCAGAAACAGCGCGGATCTGGCACCGACCACGGCGCGAACAGTGCCATCGAGCACGCCGCGCCAAGTGCGGGCCCGCTGTACCGGCGTCATATCCGAATGCCACTCGGCAGGCCGTGTGCCAAAGCGGCGGGTGAAGCGGGCGATAAAGGTGTTGGTGAGCGCAATTTCCGGCAACAGGATCAGCGCCTGCCGCCCGTGGCGCAGCGTATCGGCGACAGCCTCGAAGAACACCTCGGTCTTGCCCCCGCCGGTGACACCATCCAGCAGCGCTACACCGAACTGGTGCGGGTCAAGCGCCGTGATCTTGCCGAGAGCCTCGCGCTGCGCGGCAGACAGTTCGGCAATGGCACCATCAGGCTTGGGTGGGAGGACGATGGGCGGTGGTGCCGTTTCAAGCCGCTCCACCGCACCGGCGCGTTCCAGCCCATCAAGCACGGAAGGCGACACACCGGTGGCGCTGATCAGCGCTGTCCTGGTCCAAACGGCATCGTCCAGAAGCGTATCGAGCACGCGCAGCCGCGCGGGGGTGAGCTTTTCGGGCTCATGGACAGTGCGGCGATAAGCAATCACTGGCTTGGGCGGATCAAGCGCTTCGCTCGAACGCAGCACCGCCCGCAACACCTGGCCGGGCGCGGCCAGGGTGTAGCGCCCGACCCAATCCACCAGCTTGAGCAATTCCTCGCTGAGCGGGGGAACAGGATAGGCATGAGCAATGTCGCGCAGGCGATTATGAGCGACACTGTCCTTGGGCGGTCCCCAGACCACGCCAAGGGTAAGCCGAGGCCCGAGCGGCACCGAAACGATCGAGCCGCGCTCAACGCTCATGCCGGCGGGCACGCGATAGCTATAGGGGCCCTCAACCGCGACCCCCACCATCACCGCCACGATGTCCGGACTCAACTGCATTTGTCCACGTTCTGTTCGCATCCACATCTGGGAAGCGCAAGGGCTTTTGCCAGAACCAGGGAAGTTAACAAACCGTTTACCGGCATGCTAGACAGTCGCCCTATGGTCGACTCCGCCTTCAGCACCGATGAATTCGTGCGCACGCAAATGATGAGCTGGCAGCGCGAACTTGGTTCGGTGCGGCGGCTGGCCGACAAGACGCTCGACGCTTACAGCCGCGATCTGGGCCAGTTCATGGATTTCCTCGCCGGCCATTCTGGCGGGCCGGTCACTCTGCAAACGCTCAAGGAGTTGCGCGGCGCTGACATCCGCGCCTTCATGGCGCAGCGGCGCGCAGAGTCGCTAAGCTCGCGCTCGCTTGCCCGGCTTCTGTCGGCGCTCAAGAACTTCTTTCGCTTCCTGGAACGCGAGGGGGTGGTGGCGACCGCAGCGCTCGACGTGATCCGCACCCCCAAGATCGGCAAGTCGCTGCCCAAGGCGCTGACGGTGATCGAGGCTCGCAGCACCATTGCTGCGGTAGAGGACATGGAGGAGCGTCCCTGGGTTGCGGCGCGCGACATGGCGGTGCTGAGCCTCTGCTATGGCGCTGGCCTGCGCATTTCGGAAGCCCTGGCCCTGACGCGCGGCGACCTCGAGGGCGCGGCGCTACGGGTCACCGGCAAGGGCGGCAAGGTGCGCCTCGTTCCCCTAATCGATGCGGTGCGCCAGGCGATAGCGCTTTACCTTGAGCTCACGCCTTGGAAATCCTGGCCAGAAGAGCCATTGTTTCGCGGCGTCAAAGGCGGCGTGCTCTCGCCCCGGTTGATACAGCTGCGGGTCGTGCAACTGCGCTCGGCCCTGGGTCTGCCCCCATCAGCCACGCCGCACGCGCTGCGCCACTCCTTTGCCACCCACCTGCTGGGTCGCGGCGGCGACCTGCGTGCCATCCAGGAACTGCTGGGCCATGCCAGCCTCTCCACCACCCAGATCTATACGGCCGTTGACACTGACCGGCTGCTGGAAAGCTACCGCAAGGCCCATCCGCGCGGCTGACCGGCGGCGAGATAAACCCCAAATCCATCAACACGCTTTCTCCGGGCTGCAGCGGGCAACTCTGCCAACCCCATGGCGTTCTCATTGCTCAAGGCTGGCTTGCGACACCCTGAACTGGCCGGCTGCCGCATTAGCGCTACAGTGTGGCATCACCCTTGGCGGGAAACGGGCGGGAAGGACGGCGGATGATGGGAATAAGATCTTTGGGCGTATCGATGTTTGCCCTGGCGCTGATGCCGGCGCTGGCAGCACCGGCGCTGGGCCAAGACCGCATCAATAAAAAGAGCCCGCCACCATCCGCTGCAGTGGCGGCCGACATCGAGTGGGGCGATGATTCGGGCGAGTGGGCCAATGACGGGGAATGCGACGACCCTCGTTTTTCTGGCACCGGCTCGGCCGTCGAACTGCTGGAGTCCGACACGCTAAAGGACGCAACCGATTGCAAGGCGGCCTTTGAGGCCGGCACCGTGACGCTTACCGAAGACGACACCCAGACCATCGACTGGGGCGATGATTCCAGCGAATGGGCCAAGGACGGCGAATGCGACGATCCGCGTTTTTCCGGCTCCGGCTCGGCTGTTGAGCTGCTGGAGTCCGACACCCTCAAGGACGCTACCGACTGCAAAGCCGCCTTTGAAGCCGGTTCAGTGACGCTGGTTGAGGCTGCCGAGAGCGCAGCCACGGCAGCCATTGACTATGGCGACGACACCAGCCAATGGGCCAAGGACGATGAGTGCGACGACCCGCGCTTTTCGGGCACGGGCGTCGCCGACGAACTGGTGGATGCCGATATCGGCCATGACGCAACCGATTGCCGTGCGGCGGTGGAAGCAGGCACTGCCAGCTTCGAGGGCCAGGCTGCTGCCGAAACAGTGCCTGTTGTTCAAGCCTTCGAGTACGGCCAGGACTGGAGCCGCTGGGCCAATGATGGCGAATGCGACGACCTGCGCTTCATCGGCGCTGGCACCGACAAGAAGCTCCTGAGCGAAGACACGATGGGCGACGCCACCGACTGCCGGACGTTGGAAGCGGAAGGCACCGTGTCCATCCGCAAGGTGTATTCGCCCGCTTATCTGGCTGGGGCACCCTACGACAGCAGCCATGTCGAGTTTGGCGACAATGCTTCTGAATATGCTCGAGACGAGCGCTGCGACGACCCGCGTTTCGAGGGACCGGGCGCCGCCGCCTATGTGATCGACACCGATGAAATGCACGATGCCGACGATTGCCGCAACGCCTATGAGGCGGGCACCGTGCTGCTGATCAGCGAAGCGGAATAAGAAAGCGGCTCACGCCGGACACTTTATGCAGCCCGGCGTTCCACCATCATCTTCTTGATCTCGGCGATTGCCTTGGCCGGGTTCAGCCCCTTGGGGCAGACCTTGGCGCAGTTCATGATCGTGTGGCAGCGGTAAAGCTTGAACGGGTCCTCGAGGTCGTCGAGGCGTTCGCTGGTGGTTTCGTCGCGCGAATCGATCAGCCAGCGATAGGCTTGAAGCAGCGCTGCGGGCCCCAGATATTTCTCCCCGTTCCACCAATAGCTCGGGCACGAGGTCGAGCAGCAGGCGCAGAGGATGCATTCATAGAGCCCGTCAAGCTTGGCGCGCTCGGGAACCGACTGCGTCCATTCCTTGGTGGGCGTCGGCGAGGTGGTCTTGAGCCAGGGCTCAATGGCGCGATGCTGGGCGTAAAAGGTCGTGAGGTCCGGCACCAGATCCTTGACCACCGGCATATGGGGCAGCGGATAGATCTTGATGGGGCCGGAGCTATCGTCCATGCCCTTGGTGCAGGCCAGGGTATTGAGCCCGTTGATGTTCATCGAGCACGACCCGCAAATACCCTCGCGGCAAGAGCGGCGCAGCGTCAGGGTGGGATCGACATTGTTTTTGATCCATAGCAGGCCATCAAGGATCATCGGCCCGCAATCGTCGAGGTCGACCCAATAGGTGTCGATGCGCGGATTGCTGTTCTGGTCGGGATCATAGCGATAAACATGGTATTCCCGCAGCCGCTTGGCATCGGCGGGCTTGGGCCAGTTCCGCCCCTTGATGGGCCGGTCCGCCTTGGGAAGCATCAGTTCGACCATCTTGGTCCTTTCCTGTGTGCCGCTCAACCGGCACTCAAATACTTTGTGTCTCCGACGTCCGGTGCGAAGACCCGCCCGTCAGATCATCAATAAACGCGCGCCTTCGGCGCGATCTTCTTGAGGTCGATGCCACCCTGGTCATATGGGGTCAGTGGGTCGACGTGAACAGGGCGGTAGCCCAGCTTGACTTCGCCGGTCTCGGTGTTGATCCAGCTCAGCGTGTGCTTGCGCCAGGTCTCGTCGTCGCGGCTTGGGTAGTCCTCATGAGCATGGGCGCCGCGCGATTCGTGGCGCGCTTCAGCCGACACAACCGTGACCATGGCGTTAGCCATGAGGTTTTCTAACTCAAGCGTTTCAACCAGGTCCGAATTCCAGATCAGCGAGCGATCCGAAACGCTGACATCCTTGAGCTGTCCATAGATCTCGCTCATGCGGCGAACGCCGGACTGCAGGGACTCCGAGGTGCGGAACACGGCGGCGTCTTCCTGCATCGTGTGCTGCATGGCGTCGCGTATGGCGGCGGTGGGCTTAGAGCCCGCAGCGTTTCGCAACCGGTCGAACCGGGCAAGGATCTTTGCATCCTCAGCGGCATTGATGCCCGGAATGGGCGCGGCCTTGTCAAGGACCTTGCCGGCGCGAATGGCGGCAGCGCGGCCGAACACCACAAGGTCGGTCAGCGAATTGGAACCAAGCCGATTGGCGCCATGCACCGAGGCGCAGGCCGCTTCACCCACGGCCATCAGGCCCGGAACGATGCGGTCGGGATCGGCCTCGGTGGGGTTCAGCACTTCGCCATGATAGTTCGCGGGAATACCGCCCATATTGTAGTGAACGGTGGGCAGAACCGGGATCGGCTCGCGCGTGAGATCGACGCCGGCAAAGATTTTGGCCGATTCGGTGATGCCCGGCAGGCGCTCGTGGAGCACCTTGGGGTCGAGGTGGTCGAGATGAAGAAAGATGTGGTCCTTCTTGGGACCAACGCCCCGCCCTTCGCGGATTTCGAGCGTCATGCAGCGGCTCACAACGTCGCGCGAAGCCAGGTCCTTGGCATTGGGGGCATAGCGCTCCATGAAGCGCTCGCCTTCCGAATTGGTGAGATAGCCGCCCTCCCCGCGCGCGCCTTCGGTGATCAAGACGCCCGCGCCATAGATGCCGGTTGGATGGAACTGAACGAATTCCATGTCCTGAAGCGGCAGGCCGGCACGCGCCACCATGCCATTGCCGTCGCCGGTGCAGGTATGGGCCGAAGTGGCAGAGAAATAGGAGCGGCCATAGCCACCGGTGGCGAGAACCACGAGCTTGGCGCGGAAGCGATGCAGCGTGCCGTCGTCAAGCTTCCAGGCAATGACGCCCTGGCACGAGCCGTCGTCACCCATGATCAGGTCGAGGGCGAAATATTCGATAAAGAACTGCGCATCGTTGCGCAGCGACTGGCCATAAAGGGTGTGGAGAATGGCATGGCCGGTGCGGTCGGCGGCGGCGCAGGTGCGCTGCACCGGCGGGCCTTCGCCGAACTCGGTCATGTGGCCGCCAAAGGGCCGCTGGTAGATCTTGCCATCCTGGGTGCGCGAAAACGGCACGCCATAATGCTCGAGCTCATAGATGGCGGCGGGCGCCTCGCGCGCGAGGTATTCCATCGCGTCATTGTCGCCCAGCCAGTCCGATCCCTTGACGGTGTCGTACATGTGCCACTGCCAAGAGTCGGGGCCCATGTTCTGGAGCGATGCGGCAATGCCGCCCTGCGCCGCAACAGTATGGGAGCGGGTGGGGAACACCTTGGTGATGCAGGCGGTGTTGAAGCCCTGCTCGGCCATGCCCAGCGTCGCGCGCAGGCCCGCGCCGCCGGCGCCGACCACCACCACGTCGAATTCGTGGTCGATGAGTTCGTAATTGGCCATTGGCTAACCCCAGAAGACGAGCTTGAGAAGAGAGATGACACCCGTTGCAGCGATGATGATGCAAAACAAAGTATTGAGCGTCATCAGGAGGCTATAGGTGCGGTCGTGGAAGTAGTCTTCCAGCACGTCGCGCATGCCGTTGCGCATGTGAATGGTCACGACACAAAGGAGCACCGCAAAGGGAATGCCCACGAACCCATTGCCGAGGAGAGAAACCACATTCTCCCGGTCTTCGCCCGCAACGCGCAGCACGATGAAGAGGAGGAACCCGAGAAACACGATGTTGCTGACTCCGGTCAGGCGCTGGGTCAGGAAGTGGCGGGTGGAGGCGCGCTTAGGGCCATAAACCGATTTGGGATTGGCGACGGTGTCGCGGGTAATGATCTGTTCGCGCATCATGCCAACCAGACGAAAAGGGTCCAGACCACCAAGGTCAGAACAACAGAAGCAACAAGATTGGCCCAGGACAGCATTTCGCGCTGACCCGCTTCCATGCCCAGGATAAAGTCCCATACATAGTGGCGCAGCCCGCCCAGCATGTGGTGCAGCAGGCTCCAGCTATAACCAAACAGCACAAGCTGCCCGAACCAGGACCCATAAACACCATTGGCGGTTTCAAGCGCGTCGCCGCCCCAGGCAGCGCAGAACAGCCAGATCACCAGAAAAGCCGAGCCGGCATAGTTGGCGATGCCGGTCGCGCGGTGGACGATCGACATGGCCATGGTGATGGTCCAGCGATAAACTTGCAGATGCGGCGATAAGGGGCGGGAGCGAACCGTCATGGAGCCTCGCGGTGGGCACGCTCAAGCAGAGCGCAGTTTGGAATTGTTCGAGACTTCTATCCGCCCTCACCGGCAAAATCAAAGCGTGAAAACTTCGCACTGCTTCAACTTTCGGCGGTTGCAGGCAGCGTTAAAGCCCCGGACCGGTCCAGCCTCCACTCGTGTCCTGAGTTGGCGGGCAGCGGAACGGAAGGAAGGTGCTCGCGGTGCCGCTGTTCATCAGTGCCAGGGTTAGCGCATTGGCAATCGCGATCTCGTCTTGCGAACGCGGGCAGATATCGGCTTGAGCGGTGCAGCCCCCGGCGATGAAGTTCTCGTTGCCAGCGATGAAGGCATAGTTGAGCTGCCCGGTTCCCCAGCCGTCGAGAGCCTGGTTCCAGGCAGCGGCATAAGTGGCGCATTTCTCCTTCACCCAGCCACTATCAGGAGATTGGGCAGCAACCGGTTGTGTGAGAAGGAGCGGCAAGGCGAGAACGAGGAGGCGCATAGGCTGTTTTTACCGCAAATAGCCCAAGCCGTCACGCCTGGTTGCCGCATCCGTTCTTGGCAGCGTCACCGCCATTGGGCATAGACAAGGTGAGGAGAACCCCATGCCTGATCGCGCCACCCCATCGATCACGATCGAAAACGTTGAACCATTGATGAAGGGCTGGGGCCAGTTGGACCGTTACACGGTCAGCCACGAGCGGCTCGACGGCGGGCGCCAGACCGTGGTGCGTGAGGTCTATGATCATGGCAGTGCCGCCGCCGTGCTGCTTTATGCGCCCGACGCCCGCACGGTGATCCTCACCCGTCAATTTCGCCTGCCGCCCCATCTCAATGGCGATGGGGCCATGATGGTGGAGGCGCCCGCCGGCATGCTGGATGGGGAAGCGCCGGCTGTCGCAGCCCGGCGCGAAGCCATCGAGGAAACCGGCTACGAACCCACCGGCATGGTGTTGGTGTTTGAAGCCTATGTGAGCCCCGGTGCGCAGACGGAGAAATGCGCCTGCTTTTTGGCGCTCTACACCCCTGGGCAACGCATAGGCCAAGGCGGTGGCCTTGCGGGAGAGGGCGAAGACATTGAAGTGTTCGAGGTTGCGTTCGACGAAGCGCTGAGGATGATCGAGGATGGCCGCATCATCGATGCCAAGACCATTCTTCTGCTCCAGGCGCTGGCTTTGCGGCTGGCCGCAGGCACCTTTGGCTAGAAGTCGACGAGCTTCTTATCCGGATCATAGGGCTGGTCGGGCGCAACGCGGGTCACGGCCTGGCCGCATCGCATCTTCTTGCTGAACGCGTCATAGGCATAGCTCGGCCCGCCATGCAGTTGCCAGCCTTCGCTCAGCGCTTTTGTCACCTTGTGGCAGAAGCTGGCATCGTCTTCGCCGGAGAGGAAACGGTAGATGAGCATGGCTGTTCTCGACGCGACGGAGTTGATCTGCGCCTTTCTTAGCGCTAATCGAAACGCATGCACAGCTTTCCCGATCACCTGCTGAAAGGTCATGCCAATTTCATGGGCGGCCGTTACGCCCGTGAAAAGGAGCGCTACCGCGAACTGGCAGCATCCGGGCAGACTCCCACTACCATGATCATTGCGTGCTGCGACAGCCGCGCGGCGCCCGAAACGATTTTCGACGCCGAACCGGGCGAGTTGTTCGTGCTGCGCAATGTGGCCAATCTCGTGCCCCCCTACCAGCCCGATGGCGGCCAGCACGGCACGTCGGCAGCCATTGAATTTGCCGTCAAGGCGCTGGGCATCAGCAATGTCGTCATCATGGGCCATGGCCGCTGCGGTGGCATCAAGGCAGCGCTTGATCCCGACTCCAGCCCTCTCGACTCGGGCGACTTCATCGGCAAGTGGATGAGCATGCTGGGCGGCCTGCCCGAACAGGTGGGGCAGAATGCCCTGATGACGGCCAGCGAACGGCAAACCGCGCTGGAGCGGATTTCCATCCGCAATTCCATTCTCAACCTGCGCTCTTTCCCCTATGTCGCCGACCTCGAGGCGCAGGGAAAGCTCGCCGTCCACGGCGCCTGGTTCGATATCTCGACCGGCGAGCTCTGGGTCATGAACAGCGAGACCGGCGATTTCATCCGGCCCCATTTCTGAGCGCTAGCGGGACTCGTCGAGACTGGTATCCTGTGCTTCGAGCACGGCAATGACCTTGCCCAGCAATGAGGTGAATTGCTGCTGCTCAGCGGGCACAAGCGGCGCCAGCGCCAGGGTGTTGATGCGGCGAACCACCTGCTCTACCGTTTCGATCTTTGACTGCGCCAGCGGCGTCAGCATGATCAGCGCACTGCGACGATCCGCCGGATCGGGACGGCGCTCAATCAACCCGTCGCGCGCCATCCGGTTCAGCGTTGCCGCCATGGTCGGTTGCTCCACGGCAGCCTGGCGCGCCAGCGCCTTCTGGGTAAGCGCCTTGTTATCGGCCAGCGCGAACATTACCGGCATATAGGCCGAAGCAATGCCGCTGGGCGCAAGCTGGCGCTCCAGTTCGCGCGCAAACAGCCGCGCCGCCCAATTGCACATGTAGCCGGCGGAACTCTCCCGCTTCAGCACCATTTGCATAGCTTGCTATATATCTGCATAGTATGCTATCCATATCCCCAGCGCCCCTATTTCGCAAGGATCTTGCCATGTCTCGCAAAAGCACGCCGATCCGCTATGGCAGCATACCGGTTGCCATCCACTGGCTGACGGCAATCGCCATCATCGCCATGCTGGCAACGGGGCTCAGCGCCGGCAACATGGCGGACGATGCTGCCAAGCTCGCGCTCTTGCGGTTTCACGCCGTTGCCGGGGTGACCGTAGGCGTGCTGACTCTTTTTCGTATTCTGTGGTGGCTAGCCTTTGATCGCCGCCCGGAGGATGGGGCCGGCCTGTCCCGCTTCCAGCGCCTTGCCGCTCGTTTTGTTCATTACGGGCTTTACGCGGCCATCCTCGTCATGGTTTCGAGTGGGATTGCGACCGTGGCGCTGAGCGGGGGCGGTGCGCAACTGGTGGGCGCTGCACCGCTGCCTTTGCCCGATTTCACCCTTGCCCCGCCCTTTACCGCGCATGGCCTGGTATCGCGCCTCTTGATTGCGCTGGTGATCGGCCATGTCGGGGCGGCTTTGTGGCATCAGTTCATCCGGCGCGACCGGCTGCTGGCGCGTATGGGGATCGGCCGCTAAAGCCTGCGCTTGCGGCGCGACACGACAACCGTGGCGATACCGGCCAGCACGACGATGATACCGATATAGAGCCACTGGCTCTGTCCCGACATGGCGCTGCCCGCCAGGACATTTGAGCCCTGCAGGACCCAGACAAGGCCCAGCAGCACCAGCAGTGCTCCGGCAACCGTGCCAAACAATTTCATGATCATCGCCCCCGTGAGAGAAAAGGGTGCGCCGCCTGTAAGCCGCATGCAAGCCAAGAATTACAGGGGGCTGAAAGTCTCGGGCTAGGGGCGCCCCATCGTCCAACGGTGCGCCCTTTGGCTGTTACTCGCCCTTAGCGTGCATGGCGATGGAGTCAAGGATCACCTTCTTGGCGTCCTCGTAACCGCCGACATGGCTGATCTTTGCCCATTTGCCGGGCTCGAGATCCTTGTAGTGGGTGAAGAAGTGCTTGACGCGCTCCACCTGGATCTCCTGCATGTCGCCGATATCCTTGATGGAATCGTACATCTTGGTCAGCTTGCTGACCGGCACGGCAAGGATCTTTTCGTCCTGCCCGCCATCGTCTTCCATGAAGAGGACGCCGAACGGCCGGCAGCGCACCACCGCGCCCGGCACCAGGGGCCGCGAATTCATCACGATAACGTCGAGCGGATCGCCGTCGCCGCACAGCGTATGAGGCACGAAGCCGTAATTGCCCGGATAGCGCATGGGCGTATAAAGGAAGCGATCCACGAACAGGGCGCCCGAGGCCTTGTCGATTTCATACTTGATCGGCTCGCCACCCATCGGCACTTCGATGATGACGTTGAGGTCGTCCGGCGGATTCTTTCCGGTCGGAATGGCGTCGATATTCATGTCCTTAGGCTCTCGTTCAGCGAGGGAGACGGCAAAGTGGCGGAGTTGTGCCCAACACGCGCCGCAAAGGCAAGCCAGTTTGCGGAAAACACCCCTAATCCGGACCATTCCATGAAGCCCCTTCTCCTGCCCATCGTGATCCTTGCTGGGCTCTCCGCACCGGCTCATGCCGCCTTCAACAGCGCCTATACCGAGCTCGATCTCGATCAGTGCCTGGTGCTTGATGCCGACGATTTCGGCGCCAGCTGGTCCTGCCCGGGCTTCAAAGGCTACCCGCTAATGGTCACCGAAAGCGACCTGCGCTTTTCGCTGATCTATGGCTTTGGCGCCAAGATGGCCGATGGACAAACACTGCCCCCGTTCAACCGACTGGGCGAAAAGCTGGAATGGCGGCTGAGCAATGACCTTGGCCGCTGGATGCCGATCGCTACGATCGTGCGCTACCATACCGCTGATACCCAAACAGGTGAGGACAAGGGCGAAGTCCTGGTGGTGACGCAATTGAGCGAAGGCAATTCCTGCCACATCGCCTATATCGATGCTCTGGCCAATCCCGATGCCAACGCGTTGGCACGCGCCGCAGCGGACGGCGCCGGCGCGTTCGATTGTGCAAGCGACGAGGTCGAGATCATCGGCGAGTTTGCAGCCTATTGAGCCGTGCGCACCTGGTTGCGCAGGATGGTGCGGTCGCGCGAGCTGACACCGATCAACTCGGCAATGCGCCACACCATGTTGTCCTCAAGCTCGTGGTTCTTGTTGTCGGCGAACACCACGGTCCACATCATGCGCACGATGGCGATGCGGTCATCCATTTCGAGCTGGGTAATGGCCTGGGTAAAGCGAAAGAAATCCACCGCCTCGGCGTCGCGCCGCGCCGCTTCCTTGACGAGGCGGTCCACCCCATCCTCATCGAGGCCGTAATAGTCGATCAGGGCCTGCCGGATGGCATGGCGTTCCTCGTCCTTGATCTGCCCATCCACCGAAGCCAGATGCACCAGCAGCACCGCGACCGACAGCTGGGGGTCGTTGGCGTCGATCGTTGTTTCGGGCTTGCTGAACAGGCGGGTAATGGCCTCGAACATGGGGGATACTTCCAGGCGGTGGGATGTGAAAGATTGGGTGCCTGTGGATAAGTGCCGAGGGGCCGGGAAAGTTCAACTTCCACCGGGCTTTCCCGTTTGACCAAGCTTGGGCATCCCGGAACATGCCGCAAAAAAGACTCGACTCCTGTTTGCAACGGAGTCTAACTGTTCTTGTTTCGTTCTAATACACCGGGAACTCTGGCCATGGATGCGCCCACTCGCCAACAGCGCCTTGCCGCGCTGCGGGACACTATTGCCGATATTGAACGCAAGCCCGCTTTGGCCGAGGCGCGCGCCAAGGCTGAAACAGATGGCGATGGGTTTCCCCAGCTTCCCGCCGGCCTGGTGCAGGAAGTGTTTGCCGATCAAACGCGTGACGGGGGCGCAAGCCTGGCCTTTGCCTTGGCCCAAAGCCGAGGGCTTTTAACAAGTAAACGACCCGCCTTGTTTTACCTCCAGCTGGCCGGTGACGGACAAACCCTGGGCCTGCCCTATGGGCCGGGGCTCCAATGGTTCGGGGTGGATGCCGCCAATCTGGTGATCGTGCGCGTTGCCGATATGGGCGAACTGCTGTGGGCTGCCGAGGAGATCATCTCCTGCCAAGCCGTCGCTGCCGTCGTTGCCGATGTGCGCGGATCGCCGCGCCTTCTCAATTTTACCGCCAGCCGACGGCTCAGCATGCGCGCCAGCAGCAGCAGGGTGTCGCTGTTCATGCTGCGCTATGGCCCACGGCAGGACAGTAGCGCCAGCCACCTGCACTGGCGCCTGACGCCACAGCGCAGCGGTCCCCACCCTTTTGATGACCGCGGGCTGGGGGCAGCGCGATGGCGCCTTTGTCTCGAAAAAGGCCGCGTAGCCGGGCAGCGCACCGAGTGGCTCTTGGAATGGACCCAAAATGGCCTTGCAGTCTTTTCAACCCCGAGCACCTTTTCCCCACGTCGCCCAACGGCGCTTCCTGGCGCTTTCCCTGCCTTTCTGGCCGATCGATTATCTCAAGCGGGCTGATCCAGCACTGCGCGATGGTCCGCTCGTGCTTTATGAGCGCATCAAGGGTGGATTACGCCTTGCCGCCATCGAGCCTGCGCTAAGCGGCCAAGGGCTGCGCATCGGGCAGAACCTGGCCGATGCCCGCGCCATCTGGCCAAACCTTCTTGTGCAGGAAATAAACCGCCCTGCGCTCCGGAATGCTTTTGAAAGCTTTGCCGATTGGCATGCCAATGCCAGCCCCCTCGTTTCAATCGTATCGGACATGGCCGAGTTCGGTGATCTGGTTCTCGACATCACCGGGGTCAGTCACCTGTTTGGCGGCGAAGCTCCCATGCTGCGCCACCTGCTCGCCCGGCTGAGGGCTCTGGGCTACAGCGTATCGGGTGCGGTAGCGCCCACGATCGGCGCCGCCTGGGCCATTAGCCATTTCGCCCGCAGCCAGGTGGTTGCCGCCCCAGCGCTGGAAGCCATTCTCGACAACCTGCCTGTTGCCGCTTTGCGTATCGGGGAAAGCCAGGTCGCAAGCTTTGGGCAGATGGGGCTCAAGACCATCGGGCAGGTGCGGCAACGCCCGCGCAAGCAGCTGCAGGCCCGCTTCGGGCAAAAACTGCTGCTGCGCCTTGATCAGGCTTTCGGACAGATCGAGGAGCGTCTGTCGCCGCGCTTGCCCCAAGTGGAGCACCATGTCGATCGGCGGCTGGCCGATCCGATCAGCCTCATGGATGACGTGTTGATGATCACCCATGACCTGGCGGTGCAACTGGGCTATCGGCTGGAGGCCGAAGGGCTGGGCGCACAAACCTTTCACCTGTTTCTGTTTCGGGTCGACCACAAGGTCATGACCCTTTCGCTCAATGCCGCCCGCCTGACGCGCGATCCAAGCCATGTCACCGAGCTGTTCCGCCACCGCACGCAGCGGCTGGCCGGAGACTATGACGCCGGCTTCGGCATCGACATGGTGCGCCTGGCCGCCAGCAGCATCGAACAACTCGATGCCGTCCAAACTGGCGCCTTTTCCGCTGAAAACGGTTTGGAGGACATCGATCGTCTCAACGACCGGCTGGCGAGCCGCCTGGGGACCTTGGCAGTGCTCCAGACCCAGCCGGTGGCCAGCCATCTGCCCGAACGCGCCGCCCGTCTCGTGCCGGCCCTGTCCCGCCCAACCCTTGAGAGCAATGGACCGCTGCTGCAGCGCCCTTTGCGTCTTCTGCCCCAGCCCGAGCAGGTGGCGATCACGGCCCAGGTGCCCGATGGCCTTCCCGCCTTGATGGTATGGCGACGCGAACCTTATCGCCTGGTCAAGGGACAGGGCCCCGAACGGCTCGGCGGGGAATGGTGGCGGCAGCCCTCGCGCCTCCAACTGGTTGAGCCGCCGGAGCCAGTTGAACCGGGCCAAACGGCAATTTCACCACCCCATGTCCCCGATCTGCCCCTGTTTGAGCCGGATCGGGCCACGCGCGATTATTTCATTGTCGAAGACCAGGACGGCCGCCGCTTCTGGGTGTTCCGGCAGGGGCTTTATGGCTCGGGGACGGGCGCGACGTGGTTTCTCCATGGGTTTTTCCCATGAG
>CAKTFF010000011.1 GCA_934553185.1 uncultured Devosia sp. | reverse complement strand
CCGACCATGAAGATCAGATAGTTGGGTGCAAAGGCCACGGCTACGCCGGAAACGATCATCACGCCCGTGTAGATGAACACGACCGTTCTGCGGTCAAAGCGCGTCAGCATCGCATTGCCAAAGAGGCTCGTGACGATGGCGAAGAGGCCGGAAATGGCGATCGCCTGACCCGCCTGACCTTCGGAGATGGTGAGACTGGTCGCAATCGGCGTCAGCAAGCTTGCCGGCATGAACTCGGAGGCGACAAGCACAAAGGTGAGCAAGGACAGGCAGATCACCGCAGCCCATGAGGATTGCGTCGGCGCCGAGCCGTTATTGGTTGGGTGTACAGCGATGGACGCCATCGTTTTTCTCTTTGAAGAAAGCCAAAGCGGGTACGGAAGAATGGCCCCTTCCGCAGCGTCCCTGAGACATGTCTTAGGCCTTTGCTGTTGAGAGACCTGCGGCGGTCAAGCTGATCGCGGCGACACTTGCGCCGGCCTATCTGAGGACGTCACGTCGCCCTAGCGTGCTGCGGCGGATGAGGCGGCAATGCTGCCGTCGTTTTCGTCTGTCATCGGATCTCTGCTGATCTGATTTGTTTATGAAGCCAAAATAGGCCGGGGTGGATCATCCGATTAGACAGCTTTGTCTCTATGTGGTTGTGAGGTAATCTCAGCAATCGAGATCACTTCGACGTATATCTGGAGTGCTGCATGGCTTACGAGAAAACGAATGACCTGCAGGCGTTCCTCGCCGTTGCTCGGGAGCGCAGCTTCACCAAGGCCGCTCAGAAGCTCGGCATTACGCCTTCTGCGCTGAGCCACACCATGCGACTTTTGGAGGAACGTCTGGGGGTGCGGCTCCTGGCCAGGACCACGCGCAACGTGGCGCCGACCGAAGCTGGCGATCGGCTCATGCGGGAGATCGGGCCGCACTTCGATGAGATTGCTGCTCGTGTCCAGCAGCTCGGCGAGTTGCGCGACAAACCGGCCGGTACCATCCGGATCACCTGCACCGACGATTCCATCGAGATGGTCATCCGTCCGATGCTGAGGAAGTTCCTAAGCGAATATCCCGAAATCACACTGGAGTTCTTCATCGACTATGGCTTCACCGATATCGTCGAACACCGCTTCGATGCGGGGATCAGACTTGGCGAGGCCGTCAGCCGCGACATGATTGCCGTTAGAGTTGGGTCCGACTGGCGGCTCGTGGTGGTCGGCTCACCGGACTACTTCGAGCGCAACAGTCCTCCGGTCACGCCGCACCACATCACCGATCACCGCTGCATCAACATCAGGCATCGCGCCGGCGGCTCTATTTATGCCTGGGAGTTCGTGGACGGCGACAAGGAGTATACGGTGCGAGGTGAGGGCCAGCTTGTGTTCAACAGCATGCCCCAGGTGATCCAGAGTGCCGTGGACGGGCTAGGACTCGCCTACGTGCCCGAACCTTTGGTTTTGTCACTCCTTCAGCAAGGCAAGCTGGTTCAAATCCTTGCCGACCATTGCCCCTATTTTTCCGGCTATCACCTTTATTACCCCAACCGCCGCCAGCCCTCGCCCGCCTTCTCCGCTTTCGTTGACGCGCTACGGTATCGACAGAGCGCCGCCCAGCTTGGGCAAGAAACATCACGTGTTCTTCGGTAACTTCCTAGTCAGATTAGGCAGGTGGACACCCGAAGTGGCGGCCCGCCGGAAGAAGAACACCGGTCTAAGCGAGCGAAAAGGCGCGTAGATGACCGCACAATCCATGTTGTTACCGCGCGCCAGCCGGATCCAATGCAAAGCCACCAGAGGTATTTCGTGCATCCATTCTCGGAGGACAGCCTTATGATGCAAACACACAAAGGGCAGGGGCGACCATGATCGAGGAAATCGGGGCGACCATTGTGAGCGAGTTTTCAGACGTCCCTGACGTATCAACTCTCACGCGCATCACCATGCGCTTGGTCCTTGCGGCACTACTCGGCGGCATTCTAGGGTATGAGCGCGAGCGCAAAGGTCGAAGCGCTGGTGTTCGAACGCATATGCTGGTTGCCGTTGGGGCGGCACTTTTCGTTATCGGTCCTTCTCAGGCGGGCATGTCGCTTGATGACATGTCCCGCGTCTTGCAGGGCGTCGTGCAAGGGATCGGTTTCCTGGGCGCCGGTGCAATCATCGTCCGCACCGCAAAGAACCAGGTCGAAGGGTTGACCACGGCAGCCAATATCTGGGCGACCGCAGGGATCGGCGTCATTGCGGGCCTTGGACTGGAAGCCACTGCGGTTCTATCCGCCACAATCATGTTCATCATTCTCGCAGCAGTGCCATTGTTGCTGCCGTCCAAGACCGAAACTGATGATCGGCAATAGAAGGCATGCGAGTGCCTTCATTCGGCTAAAGAATATGTCCCGTCCCACGAACAGCAAGCTGCACGGCGTCACCGGCACCGAGTTGCTGTCCGTCGGAGGTCAGCATGTCAAATGGAGCATCAACGCCGTTGCAGGCGATCTTCAATCGCCAGGAAAAGCCCTGGTACACTCGGTCAAGGACAACAGCGTTGGGTGCAGTAGCGGTGCCCGCAAGAGCACGTGAAATCATCAACTGCTCCGGCCGGATCATGACCGTGGCCGCGCCGGAACGACCTGGCTCGACAGGAACAGTACTTAGCGCGGTCAGGGCCACGCCATCGTCGATCCGGGCTTCAAGAAAGATCGCTGGCCCCAGGAAACGCGCTGTTGCGACGTTTGCAGGCTGCTCGTAAAGCCGTTGCGGCGGTCCGGCATCAGCGACGCGAGCGGCTTGCATGACGACGAGATGGTCGGCAAAGGCCAGCGCTTCGCTTTGGTCGTGGGTCACAAGGATCGCGGTGATCCCCGCTTCTCCGAGCACGGTTTCAACCATGTCCCGCATAGTTTCGCGAAGACCCGTATCTAAAGCCGAGAAGGGCTCGTCCAACAGCATGAGCGCCGGTCGCTGAGCCATGGCACGAGCGAGGGCAACGCGCTGCTGCTGCCCGCCGGACAATTCGTGCGGACGACGGTTTTTCATGGCTGCAGCAAGACCAACGCGCGCGAGAAGTTCGTCGATGCGCTCTAACCGGTCAGAGTTCCCCCGCGGTATGGCAAAGCCGATATTTTCGGCGACGCTCATGTGAGGAAACAGCGCGCCCTCCTGGGCCACATAGGCGATATTGCGCCGGTGCGGCGGCACGGCGTTGAGCACGCGGCCATCGAGGATGATCGTGCCTTGGTCAGGCCGTTCGAAGCCGGCAATCAGGCGCAGCATCGTCGTCTTGCCGGAGCCGGAGGGGCCGACGATCACGGTACGGCGGCCCTGAGGGGCTGTCATGTTGACCTCGACCACAGCGTCTTGGTCGCCATAGGATTTCGAAACGTTGTGGAGCTGCAACATTGTCAGGCCGCCGTGGCGTGATCGGCCTGGCCGTGGAGCAATACGACGAGCGGGACCGAAAGCAGGATCATCAACAGCGCATATGGAGCGGCGCTCGCGAGGTCCAGTTCGCTGGTGTAGGACCAGAAGCGCATGGCAAGCGTGCGCATCCCATTGGGTGCCAGCATCAGGGTCGCGGTTAGTTCCGTGGTGATGCCCAGGCCCGTCAGCGCTGCACTGGCCAGGGCGCCGGGCGCGGCGAGGCGAATGGTGGTGTGCCAAATGGCGGCGATCGGCGAGCGCCCAAGGCTCATGGCGGCTTGTTCAAGCTCAGGCGGGGCCTGCGCAATGCTGGTGCGCAGACCCACAAGCGCTCGCGGCAGGAACATGAGCAGATAAGCAAGCAGCAGGGTCGCCACCGTTTGGTACAGCGGCAGGGCGACGTTGACGGTGACGGTTACCAATGCAAGGGCGATAATGACTCCGGGCAGGGCGCCGACATAGGCGTGAGCGGCCTCAAGCAGTTTGTGCACTCGGCTAGGCGCTCGAACAACCAGCCAGGCGATGGGCAAGGCAGCAAGCGTGGTCAGCGATGCGCCAGCAAGGGTCAGCAGGGCCGTTTGAACAAGTGCCGGCAGGATGAAGTCGACCCGCCAGATCTCCACTCCACCCGCCGCGAGCCAGCGAGCCAAGGTCCAGGCTGGCACGGCAAGTGACAGCAGGGCGAAGGTTGTGAGAAGCGCCAGCGCTGGCCATCTCCAGGTGCCTAGCTTGGCGCGGCGCTCGGTGCGTGCGGCGCCGGAGCCGACCCGTGCGTAGCGTTCGCGGCCGCGAAAGCGCGTCTCAATTCCAAATAGCACGAGGCTGAGAAGCACCAGCACACTGCCAAGCAGGTTGGTCGCCGGACCGTTGCCGACTGATTGGAATTGATCAACAATCACCGTGGCGAATGTATCGAAGCGGGTGAGGACAAAGAGCCCATACTCCGCCAGTAAGTGTAGGCCGATCAGCAGCGCGCCGCCCATCAAGGCCAAGCGCAGTTGCGGCAGCACCACGCGCAGGAAGACGATGAGCGGCGACTTGCCCATCGATTGAGCGGTTTCTTCCAGCGCCGGATCGAGCCGGCGAAGCTGGGCGGCGGCCGGAAGGTAGATGAAGGGCAGGTAGGCCAAAGTGGAAACCAGCACAGCCGCGCCCAAGCCATGAAAGCGCGGCGCAAAGGCACTCCAGGCATAGGAATGAACAAAAGCTGGCACAGCCAGCGGCGCAACCATGATCCATGACCATAAGCGCGCGAGTGGAATATCGGTGCGCTCGATTAGCCAGGCGAAGCACCCAGCAAGCAGCGCCGATAGGGGCAGCACCAGAGTCAGCAGCGTGAGCGTATTGAGCAGCAAGGCGCCCACCTTGGGGCGGAACACCAACTCAGCCACCGTCTGCCACCCACTGAACAAAGTGACATGCATCACGAAGGCGAGCGGCAGCAAGCTGAGCATGCCGGTAAAGATTGCTGCGCCAAGGATCAAGACATTGCCGCCGCCATCCTTTTTGGTGGCGTATGGCACTTGGATCGACTGCAGGTCGGTCGTGACTGACATGACGTGGGCTGCCTAGAGCAGTCCAGCCTCCGTCATGAGCTGGGCGGCCTTAACGGTGTCGAGCTGGGTGGGATCGATCTGCGGCGCTCCCAATTGATCCAGCGGCGGCAAAGCAGGATTGGATGTGCGATCGCTGCCAACGGCATACTCAAACGAATTGCCGTTACGCAGCACATCCTGTCCGCTTGTGGTGATGAAGCGCAAAAAGCCCAGCGCCTCTTGCTTGTGCTGGCTCGAGGCCAGCACGCCTCCACCGGAGATGGAGACGAAGGCCCCAGGGTCGCCATTGCCAAAATAGTGGAGCGCCGTGTTGACGCTGCTTTCGCCGGTGCCGGCCTGATCGCCAAACCAGTAGTAATGGTAGATCAGCGCGCCCTCGACTTCGCCATTGTTGGCGGCGGCCAGCGCCGCGCGATTGCCCCGAACGAGGACGGCGTTTGCCTGCATGCCCTTGAGCCACCGCAGCGTTGCCTCTTCGCCCCGGAGCGCAAGATACGCCGCGACGATGGCTTGAAAATCGGCGCCGCTCGGCGAGGCGGCCCAACGGCTCTTCCAGGCTGGATCAGCCAGTTCAGCCATGCTTTGCGGCAGGTCGGCTTGGGCAAGGTTCTGGGCATTGTAGGCAAAAACGGTGGAGCGGGCTGCTATGCCAGTCCAGTTCCCGGTTTGGGGACGGAACTGATCCGGTACGGCAGCCAGGATATCTGCAGGCAGCGGCTCCAACAGGCCGGCATTGTCCACCAGCACCATGCCGGGCGAGTTTTCAGTCAGGAACACGTCGGCAGGCGAGTTGGCGCCTTCCTGCAGGATCTGATTGGCGACTTCGAGGTCCGCGCCCTGGCGGATGATTACCGGAATGCCGGTCTCTTCGGTGAAGGCCGTGGCCCATTCCTGCGCCAGCGTCTCGTGCTGGGCGTTATAAACCGTGATCGGCCCCTCCTGAGCGCTTGCCAGGGAAACACCGAGTGCCAGGAGCGCCACCGAACCGAAAACTGCCTGCTTGATCATGCCGCACCCAGGGCTTCAACTGCCCGCCGCAAAGTTGATAAACCGTGTCTAATTTGAAGCAGGGAAGATGTCCACAGGCAGTTGATTTTTTAAGATGACCAGCTTACTCAGCTTTACGGATTTCACCCGAGGAGTGGTTATGTTTTCGATCGACAAGCGCTGGTTGCGCGGTCTTGCTCTGTCCTTTGCCCTGTCGGTTTCGCCCGTCGCGGTTCACGCGCAGGCGCCTGATTATGCAGATGTGCTGGACAATTACGCCGCTCTCGCGCTGGCCGGTTATGAGGACAGCCTGATAACGGCAAAGGCGCTCGACGTGGCGATCGATGCCTTGATTGCAGACCCAAGCGAAACAACCCTTGCTGTAGCGCGCGATGCCTGGAAGGCGGCGCGGCTGCCCTACCAGCAGACCGAAGCCTTCCGCTTCGGCAATCCGATCGTCGATGAGTGGGAAGGGCGTGTGAATGCCTGGCCCCTCGACGAAGGCCTGATCGATTACGTCGCGGCAGGTTATGGCACCGAGAGCGACAGCAATGCGCTCTATGTGGCCAATGTCATTGCCAATCCCCAGATCACCATCGACGGCACGGCGGTGGACGCCACGGAGATCACGCCGGAACTGCTGCAGGATGCGCTGCAGGAGGCCGCTGGCGTCGAGTCCAATGTGGCGACGGGCTACCATGCGATCGAGTTCCTGCTATGGGGCCAGGATTTGAACGGCACGGAGGCAGGTGCAGGCGAACGGCCCTATACCGATTTCTCGACCGCCGAGCATGCCGACCGACGCGCCGCCTATCTCAAGGCCGCCTCCACGCTCCTGGTTAGCGACCTCGAAGAAATGGTTGGCAACTGGGCCGAGGGCGGAGCAGCCCGCGAAGCGCTGCCCGAGCTTGGCATTTCGGCCATTCTCACCGGCATGGGTTCGCTGAGCTTCGGCGAATTGGCCGGCGAACGCATGAAGTTGGGACTGCTGTTGCACGATCCAGAAGAAGAGCATGATTGCTTTTCGGACAACACGCACATCTCCCACCTGGAAGACGCCCGCGGCATCCAGAACGTTTACTTGGGCAAATACACGCGCATCGACGGAACGGTGGTCGAAGGCCCCTCGCTTTCCAGTGTTGTTGCCGCAGAGGATGAGGCGCTCGACACCGAGATCAAGGCGTTGCTCGACGATACCATGGCCAAGATGCAGGTCATGGCCGACCGCGCCGACGGCGGCGAGGCTTATGATCAGCAGATCGGCGAGGGCAACACGGAAGGCAATGCGGTGGTGCAGGCGGCTGTGGACGGTCTGATCGCCCAGACTCGCGGCATCGAACGTGCCGTGGCGCTGCTCGAACTTTCCGACGTCACGATTGAGGACAGCGACTCGCTGTCCGATCCGGACGCTGTGTTCCAGTAAGCGATCTGTTAAGAGGTGCCCGGACCGAACGCCCGGGTACGCCAACTCCGGTTTCTTCTATGCATGTCCGCCTTACCCTTGCGCTGATCGCCGTTCTCGCAGGTGGACTGGTTCTTGCCGAGGAGTATGGCACGCGCAGTGACCTCAGCCCCGACGACCTGGCGCGCGTGCGCGCAGTAACCGCGCCAACCAATGATTTCTCGGCCGCGGAAAGGTTCGAGACCAACCCGGCTGGCGCGGGCACCACAAGTTTCTCGGTCAGCCAGAACGCGTTCAGCCACTTTCTCGACAATCTCAGTTTCGAGCAGGAAGAACAGTTCAAGCTGGGCAATGCCTTGTTCCGCAAGATCTGGGTGAGTTCCCCAAGTTCCACCCAGGCTTCCGATGGGCTGGGCCCACTGTTCAACGCGCGTGGGTGCCAAAGCTGCCACATCAAAGACGGGCGCGGCCATCCGCCGTTTGAAGGGCAAGCGGAGAATGTCTCGATGTTCCTGCGGCTCTCGGTGCCGCCTGCCAAGCCCGACAAGCGGCTGGCGATGGATGGTGTCATTGCCGGGGAGGTCGGCGATCCGGTCTATGGTTTGCAGCTACAGGATTTCGCCGTGCCTGGCCTCAAAGCGGAAGGTCGAATGGTCATCGATTACGCCGAGCTGCCGGTGACACTGGGTGACGGGACGATCGTGACGTTGCGACAGCCGTCTTATTCGGTTGCCGATCTTGCCTATGGTCCACTGGCCGACAACGTGATGATGTCACCGCGCGTGGCCAATCCCATGATCGGGCTTGGTCTTCTGGAAGCCATTCCGCCCGAAGACATTCTCGTCCATGCCGACCCCGACGATAGCAATGGCGACGGCATATCCGGCCGTCCAAACTGGACCATTGCGCCAGAAAGCAACACGGTTGCGCTCGGCCGCTTCGGCTGGAAGGCGGGCATGGCAACCATTCGCAGTCAGTCTGCCGCCGCTTTCGCCGGAGACATCGGGTTATCAAGTCCTTTGGTCAACCTGCCGCATGGCGACTGTACCGAGAACCAGACGGCCTGCCTTGCCTTACCAACAGGCGAACAGCCGCGTCTCGGGGAAAGCGAAGCGCCAGATCCGGTGCTCGATCTCGTCACTTTCTACGCCCAGACGCTTGCCGTACCCGAACGCCGTAAGGTGGAGGACGCTGCGGTGTTGGCCGGCAAAGCCGCTTTCTACCAGGCGGGTTGTGCCAGCTGCCATGTCCCCAAATACGTCACCAGCAAGCTCGCCGACAATCCCGCTCACCGCTTCCAACTCATCTGGCCTTATTCCGACATGCTGCTGCATGACATGGGGGAGGGACTTGCCGATGGCCGGCCCGAGGGCATGGCGTCCGGCACAGAATGGCGCACGCCCCCGCTCTGGGGCATTGGCCTCACCGAAACGGTTTCGGGCCACACCTTTTTTCTCCATGATGGCCGCGCGCGAAACCTGACCGAAGCCATTCTCTGGCATGGCGGCGAAGCACAAGGGGCGCGTGATCGCTTTGCCGGAATGACGGCATCCCAACGCGCCGACCTCCTGGCCTTTTTGGAGTCCCTTTGATGCGTCTCATTGCAGCCTTCGCCCTTGCGCTGATGCTGGTGACGCCTGCAGCAGCCCAGATCGTCAGCCCGTCTGAAATGCTGCGCTCCAGCGTCACCAACTTCATCCGTCCTCAAACAAGGGCCTTCGCTACCCGGACAAGCGAGCTCGCGGCGGCGATGTATGCGCTTTGCCGAGGCGGTGAACTTGCGTCCGCCCGCGAAGCTTTCGCCGCTTCTGTCTCGGCTTACGGCCGGATCGAATGGCTGCGCGTCGGCCCGCTCATGGAAGCCAATCGCGCCGACCGCATCTTGTTTTGGCCCGATCGACGGGGCATTGGGCTGCGGCAGGTGCAAACTGTGTTGGCGGAGAGCAATCCAGACGCAACTGAACACGCAGCCCTTGCGGAGAAAAGCGTCGCGGTGCAGGGCCTGGGAGCTCTGGAATTTGTGTTGTTCGGCACGGGCTCGGAGACGCTTGGGAAGGCCGATGGTGACTTTCGCTGCGCCTATGGCCATGCCATTGCCGAGAACCTCGCCGCAATGGGCGGTGAGATTGCTGATGGCTGGACTGATGACGACGGCATCTCTCTGCGCCTGACCCAGCCGGAGGCAGCCTATGCCGATTATCGCACCACCACCGAGTCGCTTGAAGCGGTTGTGGGCCTGGTGTCGCACGGCATCGAAAACATGCGCGACACCCGGATCAATCCGTTCATCGCTGGGACAGACGGAAAGGCCAACCCAAAACAAGCGCTGTTCTGGCGATCTGGCCAGACCATGGCCATGCTCAGGGCCAATGTGGAGGGGCTGCGCGCTCTGGTTGAGCTTTCCAGCATCATTACTGACCCTGCGTTGCTGGCCCAAGTAACGAATACTTTCAATCGCGCCGAAACTGCCCTTCACTCCGTGACGCTACCGGTCGAACAGGCTGTTGCCAATCCCGCACAAGCCGCTGCACTCGACGATCTGGTTGCCGCAACACAGGATCTGCAGCGCCTGATCGGCGAGGAACTATCTGCCACTTTAGGGCTGAGCGTGGGCTTTTCTTCGCTGGATGGAGACTAAGCATGTGGCAGCGCCGCGCCTTTCTGCGATCCGCCGGCGCCGGCTTTGTCGCCAGCCTGCTGCCGCGTCAGCTTGTGGCGCTTGAAACAAACGACCTGGTGTTTGCCAGTGCTGTTCAGACGGCGAGCGGCGGCTATGGCGCGGTGCTGCTGGGCGAGCGTGGTGACGTCATTTCCACCATCGACCTGCCCGACCGGGGTCACGACATCACGATCAGCCGGGAAGCCGGACGCGGCGTCGTCTTTGCCCGACAGCCAGGGACATTCGCGCTGGTTTTCGATCCCTCGAGTCGCGAGGCACCACAAACCTTTAACAGCATCGAGGGCCGCCATTTTTTCGGCCATGGTGTCTTCTCGCCCGACGGCCGCCTGCTCTACGCCACGGAAAGCGACTTCGAGGCGGCGCAGGGCGTGGTCGGCATCTACGACGCGACTGACCGCTATCGCCGCGTTGGTGAGTTCCCTACCTATGGCACCGGTCCGCACGAAATGCTGTTGATGCCGGACGGCGTCACCTTTGTTGTCGCCAATGGCGGCATCGAAACCCATCCCGACTATGGCCGTGCCGAGCTCAATCTTGAGACGATGGATCCGTCCATCGCCTTCATCGATCGGCGTGACGGCACGTTGGTGGGTCAGCTTCGCCTCGATGCTGGCCTGCACCAATTGTCGATCCGCCACATGGCGGTGGATGGGCAAGGCCGGGTGTGGTTCGGATGCCAATATAAGGGCTCGCCCAGCGACACGCCGCAACTGGTCGGCTACGCAACCATGGACGGAGACATCAGTCTCATTGACCTTCCACCCGGAACCCTAAGCAACCTGCGCAACTATGTCGGCTCGGTGGCTGTCTCTGAAGACGGAAACACCGTCGCTGTTTCGTCCCCGGAAGGCAATCTGCTCGTTGCCATCGACGCACAGCATCAGCGTCCGGTACTGGTCGAGACTTTGCGCAATGGTTGCGGCCTCGCCGCCGACCGTGCTGGCTTCATCGCCACCAGCGGCATGGGTGAAATGATCGGGGTCGCCGGCACGCAGCGGCCATCACGCCAGTTCGACTTCCTGTTCGACAATCACATCTTGCGGGTACCGACCTGACCGCAGGTTCATTGCCCGGTTCGCACCAAGAACGGGTTCACCGTTTGCTCCGGCCTGGGAGTGCAGGTCCCGGAGCGCCGGGCAACACAAATAGCGCCACTGCAGCCCACCCTCTCATACTGATCCAAGGTATTCGGTCGCTCACCACGAAAAACAACCACGTTGAACGCAGACTGCATTTGTCCGCCATTTTCAGCCGATGTCAGAGGGTACAGGGGAACGTCGAGCCCCAACCCTCGATAGCCCGGGGTATCGACCCATTGCCAACCGGCAAGGCCGATGCCGCAGGTTTGCTCCACCTTGGCTGCAATCGAAAACGCGGCTAGGGCGTTTGAGCCGCTGAACCAATATTCTCTGAACACCGGCTGATTGGCCAGATTGATCGACGTGACGGTCAGAGACAATGCGACCATGGCCAAACCTGCAACACGACGGTGGGGTACGTACCCCACCACTGCATCAAGAAGCCGCCCCGCGCCTATGGCCGCAAGCGTCAGCAGGAAAGGCACAGCAGGGAACACAAAGCGGTATTCCTTGTGCCCGATAGCCGAGTGCGCCAACACAATAACCACCGCAATGAACAGCAGGATTGGTGCACGTCTCAGCCCGGCAAGCACCAAGACCACCATCACCATGGCAAAGCCGGCCCAGATCGCAGAGAAGTGGAGCAAGAACCAGTGTGGTGGTTCAACGCCGTAGCTGCTCGCTTTTCCTTCTACCGCGTTGACAACGAAGTTGAGCCAGATCGACTGAAAGGGTGAGCCAAGCGTCAACCAGTCCAGCATTCCTCCGGCAAGAACGATGCCCGCAGCGGCAAGCGCCGCCGGAAGACTGCGCCTTGGACCGTTGAGCACAGCGTTGGCAAGCGCAATCAGGAGTACCGCAGGCGCCAGTTGGAACCGCACCACGACGGCGAGCCCCAAAAACAAGCCGCCCACTACCGGCTTAACCCTGGACGAGTGCCGTACACAGAGAAAATACGCCGCTGGAAACAGCAGACTTGCCGAAATCGACTCGGTCAACGGTTTTGGGGCGAAATAGACAAGCTCGAACCACGTACACGTCATAATGCCGGCCAGGATCGCTGCGCTCGTGCCACCAGCTCGGCGGCCCCATGCAAAAGCAGTGGCCACGATGGAAAGCGACAGCGCCGAAAGCAGCACTTGGATGATCGGGGTCCAAACGTCCACGCCACCGCTGAAAGCGGCTACCGTCTTCATTATGCCGGCAAGAACAAGGGGAATGAAGTACGACCGGATGCCGGTGCGATATTCCCATGGCACCATGCCTTGGCCGAACGCTATCCGGTAACCCTGCTCCCAGTACTGGAACGTCTCATCAGGGTGATGAACCGAAGGGTACCAGACTGCCGCCGTGATCCGGATGGCAAGTGCAAGAATAAGCAGGGCCGCAAGGATGACCCGTTCGCTATGCAGATAGGGCGTCACGTGCAGGTTTTGGCCAGTCTCCCCCGCGAGCGCTCGGCACAGCCAATTCCACATTCTTGCGATTATGGCCTGCTACTCCCGTCGCTGAGTGGACGAGCCCTGGATAAGGCCATCAACGCTCGTGGTAACTATGTCTCTAACAAACGGGTAGCAAAGACCGCCGGTATATGCCACAAGCCGATTGAGCCTGGCGCATGCCTGGAACGCCCACGAGATCAGCTTGAGCTGACTCGGTTTCGTCGTATCCAGAGGCCTCTCATGCTCATCATCCAAAAAACTAAGATTGCTGCAATGTGGCTGTTTCTTTTGCCGCTCATCATCATCTTGGGCACCCTCGACCTGCTCACCGACGGCCGAACCCGAGCATGGCCTTTTGCTCAATAAGGCCGGTGTCACTGAAGAGCCGACCAGACCAGCCATCCTAGTGCGATAAAGAGGATCCAGGCAGCGATCGCCAAAGCGGCGATTACAACAAGCCTGTTCTTGAGCATCAAGGTCATCCCGCCCTGGTTGGTGGGAGCAATTAAGCAAAAAGTGCACCAGCTTATCGCTTCGCCCCACAGCACCTCTCTCGTATGGGTCGCCCGTTACCGGGTCATTGCGTAACTCCAAGCAATTGCGTCATCCACAAGAGATTCACAGCGTAATTTCGCGCCAATCAACCTGTGTGCACGCGGCCATCGTAAAGCAGCAATCTTTGGCGTGACGCGATAAGCCGCAACAGATCGGCATAACACCTAGCCTTGTTCGGACCGTCCGCTCCGTTAGCGAGCCACAAGGCTAAGCATTTAGGCAACCGCCATGGTCCGCCTCGGCCAGCACCGCACCACCAGTGCAATCCCTGCGCCAAAAATCATTACCACCGCCCCGGTGGCGGCGCCCCAGGGCGTATAGGCGCTGAGCCCGCGCTCCAAAAAAGCGATCAGCAACACGCCCGCTTCCATAGGCACTGTGAACCGCGAACGACGTCCACTGGGAAAAGCAAGGATTGCCAGCACGACCATGACAATGCCGATCACCCTGAGCCCTTCAGCCATGCGGTTGGAAAGCAGCGTAATCGTCCGTGGATGCCAACGCCCCTGTTCGAGAGCGTCCGCAATCAACGTGGAGGTATCCCGCCCACGTCGCTCATCGACGCTTGCAAGCGGTTGCGATAGCCGATCCACATAGACGTCGTAGCGCTCGAACGAGATTTCGGAGAACCGTCCATCAAGGCCAGTATTCTGCACCGATCCGTTGCGCAACTCGAGCACATAGGTTTCGCCGTCCGAAGACACCTTTGCCGATTCCGCGATATAGGTGCGCCGCACCTCGCTGTCGCGTCGGTCGTCGGCATAGAATTCGCTTATCTCACCGCTGCCCTGGCGATCGCCGATCAGCAGAACCACTCCGGGCGTGACCTGGGTGAACCGCCCGGGCCGCAAGGTCGAACCAACCAAGTCCGCTGCCACTTCGGCATTGAGAACGTTGAGCCGCCGATATGCATAGGGCTCCAGGAAATTGGACAGAAGCAGGGCGCACAAGACGCCCACGCCCGCAACAACCGCGCTCGCACGCCAGATCGACCCTAGTCCATGGCTGGTATGAATAATGTGCAGTTCACGATTGACCTGAAGCGCCTGCAGGGCCCGCGCAATCCCGATCCCGACGCACACATAAAAAAAGGCGGTTGCCAGCTGTGGCATGGTCAACAGGGCCTGAAAGGCCAGGGTGGCTAGTCCTTGTCCCTTGACCGACACCACATCAAACGAGCGCAGGCAGTTGATCAGCCACAGAATGAAGCACACTACGCCGAACAGGATCAGCCCGTCGATTACAAACAAGCGGGCGAGATAGGCGGTTAATCTACGCATGCGCTTGTGTTCACATCTGCGGAGGGAGGCGATTGAGCGACCTTGGTTTACTTCCACAGCGGAGGCAAGCACGCAAGCCGATCCGCACGAGTTTGTCAGTGAGCAGGTGGGGTACGGTGGCGGTAGAGGTTCAATCTGCTGCTGGGCGGAACACGCGTGTGAGCCTAGAAGGGCTGGCAACGGAGCGCTTGACGCTGCTTCTCAGGCGGGCGAAGACCGGCAAGCCGACTTCGTTCCAACGGGGACTTTCCTTATATGGGTTTTGTCCAAGCCATTTCCTGGCTCTGCGTCCTTGCCGCACTTTTGACGTCGCCAGCGTTCCCCGAAGTGGGCAACAGCATCATTGTGCTGTCTATGATTATTTCGGTTCTGCTGGTCGCAACCTGGCCAAATTTGCGCAGGTCGCTCCCCCCGCGCTACGTTTGGCTGGCGCTGCCGGCCGCGGCGGCACTTCTGCTTGTTGCACTAGCCTTTACAACGAAACAGCCCGACAACTTGCTTGTTCTGCTGGTCCTTTCCCCAATTTGGATGTCCATCGCTCTTGCCGCCCTTTTTTCGGCAAGCCCGAACAGGATCGGACCCACTGCAGTGGCCACGATGGCGCTGGGCGGTGTGCTGGTGGCAACGGGGATCACAGGCTACGACGCCCTTGTGCGCGGCCTCGGCCGGGCAGGAGAGCTTACCCTCAACCCCATCCATATGGGCGACCTTGCCCTCATGCTGGGCTTTGTCGCCTTGGTGGGTTTTTTCGATGGACGCGAGAGGTGGCGCACCCTGTTTCTTGTCGGGCCAGTCTTGGCAATAGTTGCCGTCTACTGGACGGGGTCACGCGGCCCTCTCGTCGCAGCTGTGTTCCTGGTTGTTCTAAGCTACCTTTATGCTCTCTCGCTGATGGAGCGCAAACCGCGGCTGATCTGGGCTGCAGTCGGATGTCTGGGCGCAATCACTGTTGTTGCGATCGGCATCTATTCCGACGCCCTCAGCCAGATTCGCGGCCTTGATCATGTTTGGACGCTGCTGACGACCGGCAGCACCGAAAATCGTTCGTTAGGCACACGCATCGCTATGTATCAGGGCGCCATCGAGGCGTTCGGGGCGTCGCCCCTTTTTGGCTATGGTTCGTTGGATTTTGTTTCAGTTGTAGCCCAATTGTCGACCAACAGCAGAGTCAATGACTTCGATCACCTCCACTCCGACCTAGCCGATTTTGCCGTGATCGGCGGCGTCCTGGGCCTCGCCTGCTACCTCCTGATAATAGCGACGCCCTTGGTTGCAGGGCTGCGCTCAGCCGAACGCAACAGGCCTGCCGCATTTTATCTGGGGCTGGTCACGACCGTGGGCTACGCAACCATGGGGCTCACCAATGCCGTACTCGGTATCCTGGTGCTGACGAGTCTCTACGGCGTGCTTCTTGCCTTGCTCCTGAGTTGGTCGACGGCAAACAAGCTGGCACCTCAGTTTGATAGGCACGTGTGAGCCGCAGCTACCCGGCTCAATTTGGCTTTGGAGCGGATCAGACCAACTCGTCCTCGTCTTCTTCAGCGTTTGTTTCGGACGCGTTGTCTTCGGAGCTGCCTCCAGCCACAAGCTGCGCCGAAACGCCGGTGACGATGGCCTCGATCTGCCCATAGGCGGAACGATATTGCGCTCCGTTGATCAGGCTCTCCAAAATCCAGAACTGCCGGGCCAGAAACACGTCCTGCGCATCGATCTCGGCGGGCCAGTCACTGCGCGCCTGAGACACTTTGGCCAGTACTTCGGGTAATTGATCGGGGCGGAACGGCATATGGCCGACCCCAATTGGTTCCAGGCGCCACGCCGTCCAGTCCAGCATCAAGTAGCGGCCTTGATCCACCATGAGGATGGCCGGGGCAAGGCTTGTATTCCAGATAAAGAGAGGAACGCGCGCGATCCGCTCTCGATAGCTTTGAAAATTGGCGTTGAAGGTTTTGAAGATCTCGGTAGCAGCGGCACCGTCAATGGCAAGCGATACGCGCTGGATCAGTGCATCAGTTACGCGCTCATGCAAGAGCGAATGCGACAGTCTATAGGCTGTTACAAGTTCCCTGGGCGGCACATAGCTCCAAAATTGCTCGATGAGGGTGGGCTGCGCCAGCCGCCACTCCTCTTTCGTCAACTCACGCGCGTGCGGCCCCACTTCCCAGAGATTGAGCGTGAACGGCAACTGCTCCAGTCGGCCTAAATTCTTGGGCGTTTGAAGCGCTTGCGCGGACACGTTGGCAAGCAGGAACTCTTCATTATCGAGCTTTTTGAGCTGATCTTCGGGGAAGATGCGCGCCATAAAAGCTTTTTGCGCCCCGTTAGCCATCTGCGCGCGAACGCTGAAGGCCTGTACGCCGCCAATCTTGTCTCTCCATGTCGAAGAAACATCGCGTAAGCTTTGATCCTTGCTGCGCAGGTCGGCGCTGATGGCCTTGAGACGCCCTTCGCCTGAAAACGTCTCGCGCAGGGTACGCTGATCGGCCTTTTCCGGGCGTTGCACATGGTGATTGCGGAAGATCAGCGCATTGACCTCATGAACCCGGCTTATCAGACTTGTCGCCGACTTGGCAGCGGAGGTGACCGAGCCAAGCGTGCGCCGCAGAAAGGTGATGGCGATCATTGCCACCAGCACGTTTGCCGGGCTCCCGGTGACGAATGGCGCCACGATAAACAGAAACGCTACGATAAAGCTTATGATCGAGAGGGTCTCGAGATAGCTCTTGAGGTTGGTGCGAATGAAGTGCGCAAGGGGGCGATGCTGGGCATAAACATTGCCGCGCAATGCCCAGGCCGTGAACAGATAAATGGCGGCGAAGAACCCCAGCAAAAACGCTACGAGCCAGAGGTCGGCTGTTGCAATCACCCCAAAGCCCACGCAGGCGAAAACCAGATTAGCCGTGAGCTCCATAACGCGGGAATAGCCCGACTGTGCTTGGCGCAACTGGTCCGCCAGAACGATTTCGTTGGCCCCCTTGGCAACGTGCCGGCTGCCTGACTCGGACAATTTCATCGTTATGCTGTCCAGAAAGAAGTCGGCCCCATAGCAAAGGATGGCCGCAACCGTCAGGATGATGAGGCCGATGACCTTCTGGTCGGGCGCTAGAAACGGCGCAAAGTAGGAGGGAACCCCTTCAGAGCCAGCCAGCAAAATCACCTTCAGAGGCAGTAGCCTCGACAGCATGCGCGTGATCCGGCTGCCCACAGCGCACAAAAGCAGGGTGATTGTCGTCAGGGGGCGCGCCCGCAGATAAGTGGCCAGAACGGCCCCGTACCACTTGAGGAAATCACCGGTATTGCGAAAAAGGTTCATGCGGTAGGCAGGCTCCAGGCCGAGATAGTCAGGGCGCCCGAGGCGCTCCGGATTTGCGGTTGGGACAGGAAGACGGTAGCATAAAGAGGCTACACAAGGTTGCGCCGTTTCAGCCGACCTGTTGGGTGCTTTTAAATCGAGGAAGCATGTTCTCTAAGCTGATTGCACGATTGAAAAGAGTCTTCGCAAACGATCGCGGCACATCCGTGATCTCGAGAGCTCAAACTAGCTTCATTTTCGCAATCCCGGTCGCACCCTTTGTTGACCAAAAGCAGTGGGATCACCTGAACGAACTGCTCCTGGCCACTTTGCGCTCCGCGCTCAATCAGAGCAATGCAAATTTCCGTATCCTTGTCGCCGGGCATGAGTTTCCCGAAGCGCTCGACCAGGTTGGGGATGACCGCGTCGAATTTGTG
>CAKTFF010000010.1 GCA_934553185.1 uncultured Devosia sp. | reverse complement strand
ATTTTCGAAGTCATGGTGCTGATTGGACGCGAGGAAAGCATGGCGCGCCTCGCGGACCAGACCGGCGCTGTCTAGTGCCAAATGGAGGGTAAGCCTTGCTTACCCTTCGGTTGCACGCAGGGGGGTAAAACTGGTACCTCTTCTCAGCAGCTATAACTGCCCAGTTCACGGCCTCAAGCGAGCGGATTAGTGCGGTCGCACGGGCCTTCGAGGAGAGCTCAATGACCGACAAAGTCGCCAAACTCGTCATCGGGGACCAGACCCACGAATTTCCGGTTCTCTCCGGTTCGGTGGGTCCGGATGTGATCGATATCCGATCGCTCTATGCCAAGACGGGCATGTTCACCTACGACCCTGGCTTTACCTCGACGGCAGCTTGCGACAGCGCCATCACCTATATCGACGGCGACAAGGGCGAGTTGCTTTATCGCGGCTACCCCATTGAGCAGTTGTCTGAAAAGAGCAGCTATATCGAGGTCTGCTACCTGCTGCTTTACGGCGAATTGCCCAACCAGACCCAACTGGCCGAATTCAGCGAGTTGGTGACCCGTCACACCATGGTGCACGAGCAGATGCACTATTTCTACCGCGGCTTCCGTCGCGATGCGCATCCAATGGCCATCATGACCGGCGTCGTCGGCGCCATGGCCGCCTTCTACCACGACTCCACCGACATCACCGATCCGCAGCAGCGTGAGATCGCCTCGATCCGCATGATTGCCAAGATGCCCACCATAGCGGCCATGGCCTACAAGTACTCGGTGGGTCAGCCGTTCGTTTACCCGCGCAACGATCTCGATTACGCCAGCAATTTTCTCCACATGTGCTTCTCGGTACCGGCCGAGCAGTACCAGGTGAACCCCACTATCGCCAAGGCGATGGATCTGATCTTCACCCTCCACGCCGACCACGAACAGAACGCCTCGACCTCGACCGTGCGTCTGGCCGGCTCGTCCGACGCCAATCCGTTCGCCTGTATTGCGGCGGGCGTTGCCTGCCTCTGGGGTCCGGCGCATGGTGGCGCCAACGAAGCGGCGCTGAACATGCTCAAGCAGATCGGTACCGTCGATCGTATCCCCGAGTTCATCGCCCGCGCCAAGGACAAGAACGATCCCTTCCGCCTGATGGGCTTCGGCCACCGCGTCTACAAGAATTTCGATCCACGCGCGACCGTTATGCAGAAGACGGCACGCGAGGTGCTCGACCTTCTGGGCGTACAGAACAATCCGACGCTGCAGGTGGCGCAGGAGCTCGAAAAGATCGCCCTCGAAGACCCCTATTTCGTCGAGCGCAAGCTCTACCCCAATGTGGACTTTTATTCGGGCATCATCCTCGAAGCGATCGGCTTCCCGACCTCGATGTTCACCGTGCTGTTCGCCGTCGCCCGCACCGTCGGCTGGATTTCGCAGTGGAAGGAAATGATTGCTGATCCGCAGAAGAAGATCGGCCGTCCGCGCCAGCTCTATGATGGCGCCCCAGCGCGTGACTACGAAGGTGTTGGCTCGCGCTGATGCCAGTGGCTGAGGACCCGGTCTGCCGGGTCCTCGCGCCGGTAACCCGGCACACCGTTTTCCATCAAACGGCCAAGCTCGTTGAAAGCCAATGCTTGGCTTTCGCGGGCTTTTTTGTTATCCAGCAGAGCGCGCATCGCTCCAACGATGGCAGGCACATCAGGTGCGCCCTGAACCAGTTCAGGGACAACGTCGCGGTCCAAGATAATGTTTGGCAATGAAACCGCTGGTCTGCCTAGCCTCTCGTAGACGCGCGCCTGGTGCTTTTCCATCACGTAGGTCACCACCATCGGCACCTGCGCCAAAGCCAGTTCAAGCGTGACGGTTCCCGAAACGGCTAGGCCACCAACAGCGGTGCCATAAAGCGCCGCGCGCTTGCTGCGATCGGAGACGATGCGAACGGGAACGCTCCAGCTTCTGGTTCCGTCTTCGAGCCGTGAGTGCAGCGACGGCAAGGTGGGAACAACGATCTCGCAGACGGCCGCGTGGTCCACGACAGCTTCCGCCACCTTGCGAAATATCGGCAGATGGCGGCGCAATTCGCCTTCGCGGCTGCCTGGAAGCAAAATCAACGGCCCACGCTCTACCGTGTTTCGCTGCAGCCGCTCGCCAAGGGCCGGATGGCCGACATAGATGGTGGGCGGCCCGTCCAGTCGCTCCATGACAGGTGGCTCAAAGGGGAGAACGGACATCACTTCATTGAAGAGCGGCTTAAGCTTTGCCGCGCGTTCCGGCGCCCGTGCCCAGACAGAAGGGGCAACATAAAGGATCAGCTTGCCTCGATAGCCGCTTGCGCGCAACCGCTTGGCCACAAGGCGCGAAAAGTCCTGTGCGTCCACCAGCACCGCAATGTCGGGCGCAGCGCGGCTGATGGCCCGTGCCGTTTGCTCCACCCGCCACAACAACAGCGGCAGGCGCAAGAGCACATCGCTGATGCCCATGACCGATAGGTCGCTCATGGGAAAAAGCGAGCGGAGCCCATGCGATCCCAGTTCCGCACCGCCAACGCCGCTCAGCGCCAGCGGCACACGCTGCTTCAAACGACCGACAAGGTCAGCCGCGATGCGGTCCCCAGACGGCTCGCCGGCAAGAACGAAGAGCTTCAGACGCTCCGCCTCAGCCGGCAGCGGCATCAGTCGGCTTCACGGCCATTGCGCGGCATCAAGATCGGGCGATCTGATGCAGCGGCGATGAAGGCAACGACGTCCTGCACCAAAACATCGTTCTTGAACAGCTCAGCCGCGTCCTCGACACGCTCGCGCAACGTGCCTTCGCTGGCAAAGATCTGCCGATAGGCCGCACGCAGGCGGTGGATCGCCTCTCGCTCAAAGTTGCGCCGCTTGAGCCCCACCAAATTGAGGCCGGTCAGCGCCGCACGATTGCCCACCGCCATGCCGTAGGGAATGACGTCGCCGTCAACCATGGACTGGGCACCGACAAAGGCATGAGCTCCGATGCGGGTAAACTGGTGGATCACGCAGGTGCCACCAAAGATGACGTTGTCGCCGATCTGGCAGTGCCCGGCAATGCCGACATAGTTGGCCATGATGACATTGTTGCCGATAACCACGTCATGGGCCACATGCGCGCTGGCCATCAGCAGACAGTCATTGCCGATCCGGGTCAGCATGCCGCCGCCCTCGGTGCCGGGATTAATGGTAACCGACTCCCGGATCACGCACCTTTCGCCGATCACCAGCCGGGAGTCTTCGCCATGGTATTTGAGGTCCTGCGGCTTATGCCCCACCGATGCAAATGGATAGATCTGCGTGCCAGCACCGATCTCGGTATGGCCATCGACCGACACATGCGAGATCAGCTCAACGCCTTGGTGCAGCACGACATTGTCGCCGACAATGCAATAGGGCCCGATTTTGACGCCTTCGGCCAGGCGCGCACCTGATCCGACAATTGCCGTCGGATGAACGACGGGTTGGCTCACGAAGCGGCCTCGACGATCATGGCGGTGATCTCGGCTTCGGCGATCACCGTGCCGTCGACGATCGCCTTTGCCTCGTAGCGCCCGACATTGCGGCGCCGCTGAATCTTGCTGATGTGAAATTCAATCGTATCGCCGGGGCCGGCAGGCTTGCGGAACTTGGCTTTATCGACGCCCAGCATCAAGACGATGTTCTTTTTTCCGCCACCGGAGTCATGCTTGATGACGATGGCGCCGGCAGTCTGCGCCATGCCCTCGATGATCAGAACCCCCGGGAAAATTGGGTTCTCTGGAAAGTGGCCTTGGAAGATGGGTTCGTTATAGGTGACGTTCTTGATCCCAACAGCAGTTTCGTCGCGGTCAATCTTAATGATCTTGTCGATCATCAAAAACGGATAACGGTGCGGCAGGCTTTTCAGAATCTCGGCAAGCGTCATTGCTGAAAGTTCGGTGCTCGCTGGTGCGCTGTCGGTCATCCCCGCTTGTCCCCCTTGGATAGTTTGCGCATGGTGGCGATCTCTCGCCAGAAATCTCTTATATCTTGGGCCGGCGCACCAGCAAGCTTGCTGCCGGCGGGCCAATCCTTCGTCACGGCAGCGCGCCCATGGACGACGGAGCCTTGACCGATAGTCAGGTGCCCTGATGTGCCCACGCCACCGCCCATCAACACACCATCGCCCAGCACTGTAGAGCCTGAAAGACCGGTCATGGCGGCAATCAGGCAGTTGCGGCCCAGCTTGCAGTTGTGTCCGATCTGGACGAGGTTATCGATCTTGGTGCCTTCGCCAATCACCGTGTCGCCTAAGGCGCCACGATCAAGCGTCGAGTTGGCGCCGATCTCGACCCGATCCTGGATCAGTACGCGGCCCAGTTGCGGCACCTTGCGGTTCCCACGGCCAAAATCGAGCCAGCCAAATCCCTCGGTGCCGATGCGGACGCCCGAATGGACCACGACCTCGTTGCCGAGGTGGGCACAGTCGATGGTGCAGTTGGCGCCGATGGTGCTGTTTCGTCCGATAGTGACGCCGGCACCAATCACGGTGTTGGCGCCGATCACCGTGTTGCGGCCGATTTCCACACCGCGTCCAAGCACGACATTGGCGCCGATGACGACGTTACGCTCCAGTAAAGGCGTTTCGAGGTCCTCGCGGCTGGCGCTGATCACCCCCCGTGTGCTGGCAGGATAAAGCTGGTCGAGGATATCGGCAAAGAGGTGATGCGGCTTGTCGACCACAACGGCGATGCTGCTTGCCGGCACGAGTTCGCGCAATGCAGGGAGCACAACCACAGCGCCGGCCGATGTGGTCTGGAGATCTTGGGCGTAATCAGTATGGGCTGCGAGCGCCACGTCACCGCTGCCTGCCAGATCAAGCTCGCTGACGCCGGTGACAAACAGGTCAGGGCGGGAGAGTTCGCCGACCATATCCGCACGATCAAGCTTACGCAAAAGATCGCCGAGGGAGAGTGAACCGGCGAAAGGGTGGAAACGCGTGTCGACCATGACTGCCACTTAAAAGAAAAGAGCCGCGGGCGCTACCGTCCCGCGGCTCTATCAACCGTTTCAAGCGATGCCGACTAGAACAAAGTCGACAGGGTCAACTGGAATTCCTGCGTCCGGTCCGCGCTCGACTTGTTCAGCACGTGAGCATAGTCGCCACGCAGCGGACCAAAGGGCGATTCCCAGATCAGCGAGGCACCGATCGAGGTGCGCACCGGCACGTCGATGCTGTCCGGATCGACATCATTGCCGTTGGTATCGGGGAACTCCTCGCCACCGATCCACGCAGCGTCAGCGAACACGGCGCCAGAAATGCCGTAGCTTTCGGGCAGAACCGGGATCGGGAACTGCACCTCGGCAGAGAGGCCGGCATAAGCCACTGCGCCAAGATATTCGCCGTTCTCCAGCTTCGGACCCAGACCACGACCTTCGAAGCCACGGATCAGTTGCGTGCCGGGCATGAAAGCTTCCACGGTATGGACGCCATCACCGCTGAGGTCGTTGATCATGCCAGCTTGGCCACGCACGCTGGCGACGATGCCGCTGTCTTCCACCAGGGGCAGGAAGTAACGCGCGCGGGCTTCCGATTTGATCAGGCTGTGGTCCCAGCCGATATACTGCTGGGTGAAGCTGGCCACGATACCTTCGGTCGGCTTGCGGGCATTGTCGAGGCTGTTCCAGTTCAGGGTGTAACCGGCGAAAGCCTTGAAGAACTCGTCGCCATCATCAACCAGACGCGAATCGCGGCCAGAGCTGTCGGTGATGAGCTTACGATCAACACCAGCGAACAGGGATGCCGACAGATCGCCGGTCAGTGGCACGCCGACTCGGAGCTGACCACCGGTTGCCTGGTAACCATAGCGACCAACATCGCTCTCGTCGTTGATGCGGTGGTACACATCAATGCCGGTGGAAACCTTGAGCCCCATAAAGCGTGGCTCGGTGAACGAGAAGTCAAAGGTACGACCGGTCTGCGTCGCGCCAACGGAGGCACGCAGATACTGGCCACGACCCATGAAGTTGCGTTCGGTCAGCGACAGTTCACCCAGGAGGCTGCCACCACCTTCGGTCGTGTAGCCGGCGCTCGCGCCATATTCGCCCGTCGGGGTTTCGGTCACAGCAATGTTGATCACGACCTGATCGGCGGCAGAACCGGGACCCGTGGACACGTCGACAGCCGAGAAGAAGCCCAGGCCTTCGATGTTCTGGCGGCCACGAGTGATCAGTGCACGATTGAAGGGGTCGCCTTCGGCGAACTCCAGCTCACGACGGATCACGAAATCACGGGTCTTGGTGTTGCCGGTGATGTTGACACGCTCGACATAGAGACGAGCACCTTCGTCGACCAGGTAGGTCACGTTGAACGTGCCGTTTGCGACATCGCGGTCTAGGCGGGCGCGGACATCCACAAAGGAGTAGCCCTGCGTCGTGGCCTCATAGGCCATGTCGTCGATGCTCTTCTGCAGGTCAGCGGCCGAATAGGCACTGCCCTGCCCTGTCTCCACCGTACCCTTAAGGGCATCGGTGTTCAGGCCCTCGATGCTGGTTTCGATACCAACATTGGCGAATTCGTACTTCTGGCCCTCGTTGACCGTGAAGTTGATGAAATAAGCATTCCGTGTGGCATCAAACTCGCCCACGGAGTTGACCTGAACGTCAGGAAAGCCGCGGTTGGCGTAGTAGAGGCGGACGCGTTCGCGATCGACGGCAAGCTTCTGCTCGTCATACCCGTCATCCTTGAACAGCCAGCTCAGAATTCCGGTTTCCTTGGTCAGCATGGTGCTCTTAAGCGTGCTGGCCGGGATGGAATTGTTGCCGGTGAAGTTGATGGCGGCGATGCCAACGCGATCGCCTTCGTTGATATTGAAGATGACGCGCACGCGCCCATCAGTTGCAGCTTCTGTGCGAGCAGTCACCGACACGGCGCGGAAGCTATCCCGGTCGTAGGCCTGGCGAATGCTTTCGATATCGGCCGCCAGACGCTGCTGGGTCAAAATGCCTGAGGCCGAAATGTCGACCATGGCAAGAAGCTGCGCATCAGAGAAGCGCTGGTTGCCCTCGAACAGGACGGAGCTAACCAGTTGCTCCTGAGCCTGGGCAGAGACGGCGCCAAGAAGCGGAATGCCGGGCGCGGCGAGCGGGGCTGCACCCAGTATCGCAAGCGCCAGAACAGCGCCGCGCATCAGCTTGGTGGGATGGATCATGCTTTTGTTGCCTTCTGCGACCAGGGCTTGGGGAATCGCCATGCACAGCGCTCCCCCAAGCTAACTCCATTGAACCGTTTTACCGTCTTTTTAACCAAGGACAAGGCGGAAGCCCTGACGCGGTTAGCAAATGATTGGTGCACTTGTATTCCTGCAACACCTTACAAACCAAGGTTAACAGGCAGTTAGCGCAGGATTCCAAAGTAGCTGAAAACGGTGTCGTTGACGAGCGTGAACACCATCAGCGCCATGACCAGGGCGAAGCCAAAACGGAACCCGATCTCCTGAGTCCGCGTGCTGAGTGGGCGCCCGCGTGCCGCCTCCACGAGGTAGTAGAGAAGGTGGCCGCCATCGAGCATGGGCACGGGCAGAAGATTGAAAATGCCGATATTGAGCGAGAGCATCGCCATCAGGCTGATCAGGGGAATCAAACCCAGCGAAGCCACCTCGCCCGAGACATCCGCGACCTTCACCGGCCCGCCGAGCTGCGAGAAGTCCCCCCGCCCGACAAAGAAGTCTCCCAGATAGGCGAAAGTCCGCTGGATGATGAAGCGAATCTCATCCACCGTCATCCAAACCGCTTCCACGGGGCCCGGCCGATAATGGGTCAGATCGGTTTCCGCAACGTCGCGGGTGACGCCCAATCGGCCGACCCGCTGCGTGTTGCCGAAGCGATCCTGCGTTTCGGCCACTTCGGGAACAACGTTTAGCGACAGCAGTTGCGCATCACGCTCCAACTCCAGCGTCACCGGACGCCCCGGGCTGGTACCAACCAAGCGCACCAAGTCATCAAAGCTGCGAACGGTGTAGCCATCAACGGAGACGATCACGTCACCCGGCTGCATGCCGGCGGCCTCGGCAACCGAACCGGCGACAACCGTACCAACGACCGGCGGAACGGAGTAGCGGCCATAGCCGAGCAGCAGGGCATAAAGGATCAAAAAGGTGAGGATCACATTGGCCAGAGGGCCAGCCACCACCACGGCGATACGCTGCCAGACGTTTTTGTTGGCAAACAGGTGTGGCGCCAGCGCAGGATCGACCTGGGCCAGAGCTTCGGGATCGGGGACGCTCGCAGCGTTCATGTCGCCGGTGAACTTGACGTAGCCGCCGAGTGGAATCGCTGAAATCTTCCAGCGCGTACCACGCCGGTCATTCCAGCCGATCAATTCAGGCCCAAAACCGATGGAAAAGGCATCGACCGCCACCCCGTTCCAACGGGCGACGAGGTAGTGCCCCATCTCGTGCACGAAGACGATGAAGGCGAGGATCCAGACGACGTTGATCCAGAGGAAGTTGTCGAACATCTGCGTCCTTCAAGTTTGGCGGATTGCCTACCAGTGCAGCAGGCCTTCGGCGACCGCATCGAAGCCGCCATGCCATGCGCCGACCACCAGCACCAGCAAGACGCCGAATGTGAGGCTGTCGAGCCGATCCATCAGCCCGCCATGGCCGGGAATGATGTCGCCGCTGTCCTTGATGCGGAAATAGCGCTTGATAGCACTTTCGCACAAATCGCCAAGCTGACCCAGGACGCTGATCGTCGCAGATAAAACAAGCCCGATCCACCACGGCGAATCTGTTGCCAGCACCCAGACGAGGAGCCCTGCCCCACTGCCGAGGGCCAAACCGCCGAGCGCTCCCGACCAGGTCTTGGAGGGGGAAATATCGGGCGCCAGCTTCTCGCCGCCAATCTGCCGTCCGGTGAAGAAGGCGGCAGAATCGGTCATCCAGACCACAGTGCCGAGGTAAAGCCCGGCCCACACCCCTGTCAGGGTGTCGCCGCGCAGCGCCAGCGCCGCAACAATGATGGCGCCATAGATCAGCAGGCCCAGAATGCGCCAGACGGTACCTTCGCCGCGCATCGCTGCTGCGACGACACAAGCGACGCCGATGACAACTACGGTGCTCAAAGGCCCGAAGACTGGATAAACAAGCCCCGAGAGCCCCACCAAGGCAATCAACACCATGCCGCCCGGTGTGAGCGGCGCGCGCGACACCATGGTTTCCCATTCGCGATAGGCCAAGGCAAAGGCGGTGCCGACGACAAGGGCAAAAAAGAAACCGCCGAGATAGATCGCCGTAACGGTTAAAGCGATGAGCACGGCCGCCGAACCCAGCCTTGGCCCAAGGTCAGACCAGGTCCGCCGACGGCCTGGAACATTGTCTGGCGCTGAGCCGCCCGGATTGCTCACGATCGAACCGCCTCCACCCCACCGAAGCGGCGGTCCCGCCGGGAAAATATCTCCAGTACCCGGACAAAACTGGCCTCGTTGAAATCAGGCCAGTTTTCATCAACGAAAACAAATTCGGCATAGGCGGCTTGCCAAAGCAGGAAATTGGAGATGCGCTGCTCGCCGCTTGTGCGGATGATGAGATCGGGATCGGGCAGATCCGCGGTATAAAGCGCCTGCGATATCGTCTCCTCGTTGATCGCGTCGGGGTCAAGGCGTCCGGCGGCCACTTCTCGCGCGATCGCGCGGGTGGCCTCGGCGATTTCAGCCTTGCCGCCATAGTTGAAAGCCACAACCAGAACCAGTCCGGTGTTAGCCGCCGTCTTGGCCTCGACGTCATCGATCAGGCGCACAAGGCTGCTTTCAAGCCCGGTGCGGGTGCCGATGATCCGAACACGCACATTGTTGCGGATCAACTTTTGCAGATCGGACGCAACAAAACGGCGCAGTAGGTTGAAGATAAAGGATATTTCATCCTTGGGCCGCGTCCAGTTCTCCGACGAGAAACTGAATACCGTCAAGTGCCCAACACCGTAGTTGATGCAGGTTTCCACGAGAAGCCGGAGCGCTTTGACCCCTTCGATGTGCCCCTCGGTGCGCAGCTTGCCGCGCGCCTTGGCCCAGCGGCCATTGCCATCCATGATCACGCCAATATGGGCCGGAATGCGCAAGCGCGGACGCTGCGCATGATCGGTGATGATGGCTGGATCGATGGACATCTACGCCCTCCCGGCGCAGTTGAGCCGCTTAGACCTGCATGATTTCCGCTTCTTTTGCGGCCACGACCTGGTCGATTTCGGCTACGGCTGCGTCGGTAGCTTTCTGCACCAGATCGGTCTGCGCGCGCGCATCGTCCTGGGCCAGGTCGCCATCCTTTTCGGCCTTCTTGAGCGCATCCATGCCATCGCGACGGATGTGGCGGACAGCGACGCGCGCTGCCTCGGCATAGTTGTGGGCGACCTTGGCCAGTTCCTTACGGCGCTGCTCGTTGAGTTCGGGTAGCGGCACACGGATCACCTGCCCCTCGCCCATCGGGTTCAGACCCAGCCCGCTGTCGCGAATTGCCTTTTCTACCGCGTTCGCCATCTGGCGATCCCAAACCTGGACGCTGAGCATGCGCGGCTCGGGAACGGTCACCGTTGCCACCTGGTTGAGCGGCATGCGCGAGCCATAGGCCTCAACGGTCACCGGCTCCAGCAAGCTGGCGCTGGCACGACCTGTGCGAAGGCCGGCCAGTTCGTCGCGCAGCGAGGCAATGGACTTGGCCATGCGGTTCTTGAGATCGGAAAGGTCATAGGCCATGGTCGTCGTCCTTCAGGCTAGAGAGGCTTGCCAACACGTGTGCTGCGAACGCGGCCGGCCAGCACGCCGGACAGGCCTTCCTTGTCGTCCAATGCATATACGATTATCGGCAGGTTGTTGTCGCGGGCAAGCGCAAAGGCTGCCGTATCCATGACACGCAGGTTCTGGCTGATCACGTCGTCATGGCTGATCTGGTCGTAGCGGACGGCGTTTGGATCCTTTTTGGGATCGGCCGAGTACACGCCATCGACATTGGTGCCCTTGAGCACAACGTCGCATCCCAGCTCGATGCCGCGCAGGGCTGCAGCCGTGTCGGTGGTGAAAAACGGGTTGCCGATGCCGCCGCCCAGCACGACCACATAGCCATCGTCCAGCGCTGCCTTGGCGGCGCGTGCCGTATAGGTATCGGCTACGGACGGCATGGTCGTGGCGCTGAACACCTTGGCCTTGACGCCAGCTGCCGTCAGCGCTCCGGCAAGAGCAAGGGCATTGATCACCGTGCCCAGCGTGCCCATCATGTCAGCCGTGACACGATCTCCGCCATTGGCGGCTACAGCCATGCCGCGGAAGATGTTGCCCCCGCCGGTGACGATGGCCACCTCGACGCCGGTGCGCGCCACTTCGGCGATCTGTCCGGCGACGCCTGCCAAAAATTCAGGTTGAATACCAAACTGCTGGTCGCCCGATAGCGCTTCGCCCGAAACCTTGAGGAGAATGCGTTTATAGGCCGGCGCCATTGGCAGATCCCTTACATGGAAGATGCGGTGCGCCGTTTCGGCGCTGCCCGGCGAACCCTATGGCAGAACAGCCAACAACAGAAGGCGTTGCAGCCCAAGGGGATAAATTAAAAGCAAAGCCTCTCTCGATCCAAGGCGCCTTCGCCTGGAGAGAGGCGGACGGGCCAAAGGACCCATCCGCGCAACACGTGTTTACTGCTTAACGCCGGCAGTAGCCGCCACTTCGGCAGCAAAGTCGGTCTCGACCTTTTCGATGCCTTCGCCAAGGGCGAAGCGGACGAAGCGGGTCAGCTTGATTGGCGCGCCAGCATCTTTTTCAGCATTCTTGATCGCATCGCGGACCTTGGTCTCGCCATCGATCACGAAGGTCTGCGCCAGGAGCGTAACTTCCTCGAAGTATTTGCGCATGCGGCCATCAACCATCTTCTCGGCGATGTCGGCGGACTTACCCGACTCCTTGACCTGCTCGAGAATGATGGCGCGTTCGCGGGCGACAACATTCTGGTCGAGGTCTTCGGGATCGATCGAGAGCGGGTTGGTTGCCGCGATATGCATGGCCAGCTGCTTGCCCAAAGTGGACAGAGCCGCCTTGTCGCCTGTCGATTCGAGCGCAACCAGAATGCCGATCTTGCCCAGACCGGGCTTGACCGCATTGTGGACATAGCTTTCCACGACGCCATCGCTGACCGAGACAGTTTCGGTACGGCGCAGGTTCATGTTCTCGCCGATCTTGGCGATCGCTTCGGTCAATTCGGCCGAGACGGAATGACCCGAGCCGGGAAACGGCATTTCGCCGAGCTTGACCACGTCGCCTTCGGCGTCGAGCGACAGCTTGGCGATAGAGGAGACGATGTTCTGGAACTGCTCGTTGCGCGCAACGAAGTCGGTTTCCGAGTTCACTTCCACCACGGCGGCCTTGGTGCCGGCGGTGACGACACCGACCAGGCCTTCGGCGGCAACGCGGTCGGCCTTCTTGGCAGCCTTGGCCAGGCCACGGGTGCGCAGCCAATCGACCGCCGCTTCCATGTCGCCATTGGTTTCAGCCAGTGCCTTCTTGCAGTCCATCATGCCGACGCCAGTGGAGTCGCGGAGCTGCTTGACCAGGCTTGCAGTAATTTCAACCATGATAACACCCTTCGGCGGCCCCTCCGATGGGGGCCGCATGGTTTGGATCAAGACGAAGTCCGAAAACTCGGACTTAGTTGGCGGCCGGAGCGTCTTCGGTCGGCAGGTCTTCAGCCGGAGCGTTGTCGGACGCGCCAAGATCGGTGCCCAGGGCGGACGAGGAACGGCCGATGCCGTCAATGGCAGCCTTGGAGATCAGCGACACATAAAGCTCGAGAGCGCGCGACGCGTCGTCATTGCCGGGAATGGCGTAATCAACCGTGTCGGGATCGCAGTTGGTGTCGACGATGGCAACCACCGGAATCCCCAAGCGACGGGCTTCCTTGATGGCGTTTGCTTCCTTGTTGGTGTCGATCACGAACAGGAGCGAAGGGAGGTTGCCCATGTCCTTGATGCCGCCCAGGTCGCGCTCAAGGCGCTCCTGCTCGCGGCTCATCATCAGGCGCTCCTTCTTGGTGCGCAGGGCCAGCTGGTCTTCGCCCATCGATTCGAGTTCGCGCAGGCGCGAGATCGAGTTCGAAATGGTCTGCCAGTTGGTGAGCGTACCACCCAGCCAGCGAGAGTTCACGAAATACTGTGCCGACTGCTTGGCTGCATCGGCAACCAAGGGGGCAGCCTGGCGCTTGGTGCCCACGAACAGCACGCGGCCGCCGTCGGCAACGGTGTCGCTGACCAGTTGCAGGGCGCGGCTCAGGGCCGGAACGGTCTGCGAAAGGTCGAGGATGTGGATGTCGTTGCGAACGCCAAAAATATAGCGCTCCATCTTGGGGTTCCAGCGGTGCTTCTGGTGACCGAAGTGGACGCCTGCTTCAAGCAGTTGACGCATAGAAAAATCGGGCAGTGCCATGGTGGCTGCTCCTGTTTACCGGTTGATGCCGCCACGAGGCCATGCGGCGGTTGAACCGCCACCGGATGGATCTTCGGGTATCCGAAAGAACCTGCCTCGTGTGTGAGATCGCGCCGCAAGGTGCCGGACGCAAGGCGCATATAGGGGAAGACGGGGGCAAAGGCAAGCGCCCTGCCCCCGATGCTATCAGCTTAGCGCGGCGTGCGCGGCTTACGCGGCGCAGACTTAGGGCGGGCCTGGGCACGGGCCTGCGGGGTCGAGCGAGCGCCAGGCTTGCGGGCTGCCGCCACGCCTTCATCGGCGCCAACGGAACCAGAGGCACCAGTGAATGGTGCGACGGTTGGCTGAGCAATGCCGGCCCGCGCCTTCTTACGGCCAGAGGCGATGATGTTGATCGCTTCCACCAGCACCGAGAAGGCCATGGCGGCATAGATATAGCCCTTGGGAATATGGAAGCCCAAGCCATCGGCCACCAAAGACGTGCCGATCAGCAGAAGGAAGGCCAGCGCCAGCATCTTGGTTGTGGGATGTTCCGCCACGAACTTGGCAACGGGGCCAGACGCGACAAACATCACGGCCACCGCCACAATCACGGACGCGATCATGATTTCAACGCGATCAGCCATGCCGACGGCGGTGATGATCGAGTCGATGGAGAACACGGCGTCGATAACGATGATCTGGCCAATCACTGCGGCAAACACCGCAGTGGCCTTGCTGCCGACGCCTGGCTCATGGGGCTCTTCGATAGCCGCATGCATTTCGTGGGTGGCCTTGTAAACAAGGAAGCCGCCGCCGGCGATCAGGATCAGATCCTTCCAGGACAGATCAAGGCCAAAGGCGGAGATGGCCGGCTGGGTCAGGCTGATGATCCAGGAAATAACCAGCAGCAGCAGAATGCGGAAGATCAGCGCCAGGGCCAGGCCAATCTGGCGGGCACGGTCAGCCTGCTCCTTGGGCAGGCGCGACACCAGGACCGAGATGAACACGATGTTGTCGATGCCCAGCACAATTTCCATTACCGTGAGGGTACCGAAGGCGATCCAGGCATTGGGATCGGCCAGCAGTTCAAGCATTGTCGGCTCCAGTTCGAGTCTTGTTCGATAAGACTATCTAAGCGGACCGCTCCACTTGGGGAAGCGGGATCAGATCAGATTTTGCCGCGCTTGCTCCGGGCGGCACAGAGTCGCTGGCGCTTGGCTGGCCTCCATCCGCGTGTGGGTGGTACAATGAAAAGGTCAACCAAAGGGGTGATCGCATGGAATCGCTAGCGTCCAAACCGGCTCCAAGTTCGAGGTCCCACGATGCCGATGTGCTGGTTGTTGGCGGCGGCCTGGTTGGTGTCGCAGCAGCAATCGTTGCAGCGCGTGCGGGATTTTCAACCATCCACCTCGCCCCGTCCGGCCCTCCCGACCGGCGCACATCGGCGCTGATGATGCCCAGCGTGGATTTCCTCCAGAGCGCCGCGCTGATCGATGAACCCGCCGCCTTGGGTCATGCCTTGACGCGCATCCGCATCATCGATGCCACCGGGCGGCTGATCCGGGCGCCGGAAACCCTGTTCGACGCCAGTGAAGCGGGTCTGCCTGCCTTTGGCTGGAACTTCGCCAATGTGCGGCTCCTTGACCGCTTCAGCCGCGAGCGGGCCAGCCTTCCCAATCTCGACACGCGCGATGTCGGCCTCGCGAGGCTCGACGGCACAACAGCCACGCTAACCGATGGCTCGATCCTCCATGCGCGCCTCGTCATCGGCGCCGATGGAAAAAAATCGGTGGTGCGCGAAGCGGCAGGCATCGATGTGCGGGAAACACAGTTCGAACAGGCCGCCCTTGTCTGCGACCTCGACCTTGAGCGCCCGATCGGCGGAACCTCGATCGAGTTCCACTATAGCCAGGGGCCTTTCACCCTGGTTCCGGCGGGCGACAACCGCGCCAACCTTGTCTGGATCGACCGGCGCAGTGTTCTAGAAACCGCCAAGGCTGCCGCGCCGGAGGCACTTGAGGCCATGCTCCGCGACAAGTCGCAGCGCCTGTTTGGCGCCATTAAGCTGGCGAGCCCCGCCTTTGTGTTTCCCCTTAGCACGCTGAACGTCGATCGCGCCGGATCCGGTGGCGTGGTGCTGGTCGGGGAGGCCGCCCACGCTTTTCCGCCGATCGGGGCGCAGGGCCTCAATCTAGGGCTGCGCGACGTGGCCGACCTGGCTCAATGCCTCGCAGAAGCCGACCGCAATTCGGCTGATTGGGCGAGTGCCGTCAGCCGTCGCTACGCCGCACGCCGCCAGGGCGATCTTGTTCGAACCGGCGGGATCGTCGACACTCTGTTCCGCTCGCTTCTCGCTGAGATGCTGCCGGCCCAAGCCCTGCGCGCAGGCGGATTGTGGGCACTCAAGCTTGCTCCCGCCCTGCGCAGGCAGGCATTCGCGGTCGGTATGGGCCGCCGCTGACTCACCTGCCCGGCAAACAAAAAGGGCGCAGTCGCCTGCGCCCTTCTCAAACTATCGAAGTCGTCGCTGCTTAGGGCGTCGGTGCTTCCGCAGGGGCGGCTGCATCGGCAGGGGCCGCGCCTTCAGCCGGTGCAGCGCCATCGGCTGGCGCCGTCGATCCGTTGAGCTGATTGCGCAGTTCTTCGGCACGATCCTGAAGAACCTGCTCAAGCGCATTTTCGCCAGAGGTTTCGCGACGGAATTCATCGAAGGTCAGCGACGCGTCGCCATCATAGGCCGAAGTGAAGCCGGCCAGGTTGATGTCGATCGTCAAGTCCTGGTTCTGGCGGTTCTTGGCGATCAGCTTGAGGACCGAGCCGCGTTTGAGCGAATTGACGTACTGCTCGTTGATCACCAGCTGGGTGGCGCAGGAGGTCGGGTCACACAGCATATAGGGAACGCGAACCGGCTGGGCGCCATCGATCTGCCAGGTCAAGCCGAACGGCAGCAGCACGCCGAGCGGCACGGCGGCAACCGCCAGCAGGCGCGATTCCTGGCCGGGATCGTCACGCAGGAGGAAGGAGCCGAGGAACTGGCCGTTGGCCAGAACCACCTGGCGCATGATGCAAGCCTCTTCGCCGTCGGGGAGCGGATCACAGACCTTGAGCCAATTTTGGGTCGGCGTGTCCACGCCGGCGTCGGCCGGCGCTGCTGCGGCATCGGTGGCCGCGGGTGCTTCGGTGGCGGCAGGAGCCTCGGCGGGGGCAGCTTCCTGGGCGAAGGCTGACAGCGGGGACAGCATCAGCGCAGCCGCCGCTAGACCGGCGACGAGAGGTTTCCTGAGGTTCATAGAATTTCCTTGGCTTCTTTGGCAGTCCCGGTGACCAACGCCACCACGAGTTCTGAACCGCCCTTCAAGTGCTGAATTCGGGCAATAACATGACCGAACAACCTTGCCAAAGCATTATGCCAAACAGGGTTGACGGCGCCCGGTCACGCCGTCTCCGCCAGCTTGGCCAGCCGCGACAGGATGGCTGCTGCACCCTTGAGCCGTTCGTTAGGCGTCGGCCAGTTGCGAACAAAAACCAGCTTTTGGTCGGGCTTGATGCGCACCTGGTTGGCCGGGTCGCTGACCAGCTTCACCAAAGCCGCGGGGTTGGGATACTCGTTGTTGCGCAGGGTCAGGACTGCGCCCTTGGGGCCGGCATCGACCTTTTCGACATTGGCCTGGCGGCACAAAGCTTTGACCAGGATCACCTTGAGCAGCGCTTCCACTTCTTCGGGCAAGGGTCCGAAGCGGTCGATGAGCTCGGCACCCGCTGCGTCGATGTCGCGAATGTCGGTCAGATCGCCCAGGCGGCGATAGAGCTGCATACGCAGCTGCAGATCGGGCACATAGTGCTCGGGGATCATTACCGGCATGCCCAGCGAAATGGTGGGGCTCCACTCGTTGCGATCTTCGTAGTCTTCGTCGCCGCTCTTGAGATTGGCGACGGCCTCTTCAAGCATGGACTGATAAAGCTCGAAGCCTACCTCGCGGATATGGCCCGACTGCTCGTCGCCCAGCAGGTTACCCGCGCCGCGGATATCAAGGTCGTGGCTGGCGAGCTGGAAACCAGCACCCAGAGATTCAAGGGACTGCAGCACACCCAGGCGCCGTTCAGCCGTGTCGGTCATCTTGCGGTCGGGCGGCACGGTGAAGAGAGCATAGGCCCGAGCCTTAGCCCGGCCGATGCGGCCGCGGATCTGATAGAGCTGCGCCAGGCCGAAATTGTCGGCACGATGCACGACCAGCGTGTTGGCATTGGGGATGTCGAGCCCCGACTCCACGATCGTCGTGGCCACCAGCACGTCGAACTTGCCGTCGTAAAAGGCGTTCATGATGTCGTCGAGCTCGCTCGGCGCCATCTGCCCGTTGGCCACGATGAAGCTGACTTCGGGCACCTGCGCCTTGAGGAATTCGGCGATCTCCCCTTGGTCCTTGATGCGCGGCACCACGTAAAAGCTCTGCCCGCCGCGATACTTTTCGCGCAGCAGCGCTTCGCGGATGGACAGCGCATCGAAAGGCGCAATGAAGGTGCGGATGGCGAGGCGATCAACCGGCGGCGTCGCCAGCAGCGACAGATCGCGCACGCCGGTCAGCGCGAGTTGAAGCGTACGCGGAATCGGCGTTGCGGTCAGCGTCAGGACGTGAACGTTGGCCTTGAGTTCCTTAAGGCGTTCCTTGTGACCAACGCCGAAATGCTGCTCCTCGTCGATGATTAGGAGCCCAAGATCGCGGAACTTGATGGTCTTGCTCAGGAGCGCATGGGTGCCCACCACGATGTCGACCTGCCCGTCGGCAAGCCCTTCCTTGGTCGCCTTGAGTTCGGCCGAACTCACCAGGCGCGAGGCATGCCGGACATTGACCGGCAGCCCCTTGAAGCGCTCCGAAAAGGTCTTGAAATGCTGGCGTGACAGAAGCGTGGTCGGCACCACGACAGCAACCTGCTTGCCGCCCAAGGCTACTGCAAAAGCGGCGCGCAGCGCCACCTCGGTTTTGCCGAAGCCAACGTCGCCACAGACCAGCCGGTCCATGACGCGGCCGGAGGTTACGTCATCGAACACAGCCTCGATCGCCGCCATCTGGTCTTCGGTTTCCTCGTAGGGGAACCGGGCGGCAAATTCGTCATAGGCGCCGGGATTGATCTCCACCACATCGGCGCGGGTGGTGAGGCGCGCGGCTGCGATCTTGATCAGCTGCTCCGCCATTTCGCGGATGCGCTTCTTGAGCTTGCCCTTCTTGGCCTGCCAGGCGCCGCCGCCGAGCCTGTCGAGCGCAACATTGCCGTCGTCGGTGCCATAGCGGGTCAGCAGCTCGAT
>CAKTFF010000009.1 GCA_934553185.1 uncultured Devosia sp. | reverse complement strand
GCACAAGGGATGCCGTTGCGGTCCGCCGCCTCCGCGCTGCAGTTGAAGGCATCACCAGGTAGTTCGAATGCGGAGCGATAAACTATCGAGGCGCCAACGTTCTGCCAGAGACTAGGCTGCTTGTCGGCAGATCAAGCCCGGCGGTGCGGCATTGCAGCAGTCCTTGCGGTTCGGCTCGGCGCGGTATGTCATGACCCAGCAGCACCCTAAAGATAGCTCGAAGCAAAGAGCGTCTCGGAATAGGGATGATGCGTTTTGCCAACCGCAAGATCGTCGCGGCTTAGTTCATCCACGAACTCACCGGCCTTCATCACCAAGACCCGGTCGCACATGTGGGCGATGACGGCTAGGTCATGGCTGACCAACAAATAGGTTAGATCGCGTTCTTGCCTGAGATCGCTCAGGAGGTTGAGCACTTCGGCTTGTACCGACACGTCCAGCGCAGAGGTGGGCTCGTCGAGTAGAAGGATGTCCGGCTTCAGCATCAAGGCGCGGGCAATCGCCACGCGTTGGCGCTGACCCCCCGACAGCTCATGCGGATAGCGTTCGGCAAAGCTTGGCGGCAGGCCGACCTGTTCGAGCGCCGGACCCACGCGGTCCCAGCCCTCGCCGATCTTCATGGCGCGCACTGGCTCGGCCAGAACGCGTTCGATGCGGTGGCGCGGATGGATCGAACCATAAGGATCCTGGAACACCATCTGTGCGACCTTGAGGTGCTCGCGGCTGCGCTCGCGCTCCACCGGCGTGCCCGCAAGCTTGATTTCGCCTTCCCAATGACGGTCGAGCCCGGCAAGCGAGCGGAGCACGGTGGACTTGCCGCAACCCGACTCCCCAACAATGCCCAGGGTTTTGCCGCGGGGCACCTTGAAGGACACGCCCTTGACCACGGTGAGCCGACTCTGACCAACGCCGAAGGAAACGGAAAGGTTGTTGACCTCGATCATGAGCGCGCCTCCATGGCGTCGATCGCGCTGCGATCGAGAGTTTGCAGGCGCTCTACCGGCCGGCGTGGATCGGGCAATGCCGAGATCAATCCACGCGTATAGGGATGCTGGGCATCTTCAAGCCGGTCGAGCGTTTCAACCACGCGACCCTCATACATGACGAGAATGCGCTGGCAGAAGGCTGCGACCATGCGGATGTCGTGGCTGATCAGCATGAGGCCCGAATTGTGCTCCCGAACCAGTTCGTCGAGCATCTTGAGGACATCGCCGCGAACGCTGACATCGAGCGCCGATGTCGGCTCGTCGGCGACCACCAGCCGAGGCCGCGCTAAAAGCATCATGGCGATCATGACACGCTGGCCCATGCCGCCGGAAATCTGGTGCGGATACTGTTTCATCACCCTCTCGACGTCGGCAATGCGGACGCGCGCGAGCATCTCGGCTGCCTTGGTGCGCGCATCATTGGCGCCGATCTTTTGATGCAGCGAGGCTGCCTCTGCCACCTGCTTGCCGACGGTCAGCACCGGGTTCAGCGAATAGCGTGGATCCTGCATGATCAGCGCCAGGCGATTGCCGCGCAGGCCGCGCATGTCGCGCTCGCTGCGGGAGAGAAGCGGCTGACCCTCGAAATTTAGCGTATCGGCTTCGACCCTGGCCGCCGCGGGAAGGAGCCGCATGATGGCGCGCCCAAGGGTCGACTTGCCCGAACCTGACTCGCCAACGATGCCAAGGCGCTCGGTACCGAGGTCGAAGCTCACACCATCAACCGCAGCGACCCGGCTCCTGCCGAATCGGACCGATAGATTGCGGACGGAAAGAACGGGGTCAGGAGCGGGCATGGCGAGGATCCAGGATGTCGCGCAGCGCATCGCCGACGAGATTGAAGGCAAGGCTGGTGAGAAGGATCGCGATGCCGGGCATCACGGCCACCCACCAATAGTCGAGCATGAAGCGGCGACCACTCGAGATCATGGCGCCCCATTCGGGAGCCGGAGGTTGAGCGCCCAGACCAAGAAAGCCCAGGGCAGCAGCGGTCAGGATGATGCCGGCCATGTTGAGGGTGAGGCGAACCACAACCGATGGGATGCACATGGGGGCGATATAAACAAAGAGGAGCCGCATGGGCGAGGCGCCATAAAGGCGCGCTGCGGCAACATAATCGGTGTTGCGCACGATCAGGGTTTCGGCGCGCGCCAGACGCGCGATCGGCGGCCAGCCCGTGAGCGAAATGGCGATGATCGCGGTTTCGAGTCCAGCGCCCAAAGCTGCAGCAAAAGCCAATGCCAGGATCAGGGAAGGAAAGGACAGCACAATATCGGTGAAGCGCATCAGGATGGCATCCGTGCGCCCGCCAACAAAGCCGGCGGTGATGCCGATCAGCATGCCGAGGGGACCGACAATGAGGGTTACGGCTAGAACGGTCTGGACGGTGATACGGGTGCCGTAGATCAGGCGCGAGAGGATATCGCGGCCATATTCATCGGTTCCGGCCAAATGCTGCCAGCTTGGTGGCTGCAGGGCGCCCTGAAGATTTTGCGTCGTGGCGCTATAGGGCGCGATCCATGGCGCAAACAAAGCCACGATCAGCAGGAGCCCAAGAACCACGAAGCCGAAGAGCCCGACAGGCTCGCGCGAGAGCTTGGATACGGCACTAGCGAGGCCACGCGTGAGCCGCGAGGAAAAGAAGCCGGCCTTGGTCCGCGCCGGACGGGAAGCGTCAAGGCTCATGCGGCCACCTCACGGGTGCGGGGATCAAGCACGAGATAAGCCAGATCGGAAAGGAAATTAAGGACCATGAAGATGAATCCGATAATGAGCGTGCCGGCCACAACGGCGTTCATGTCGCCGATCATCAGAGCATTGGTCATGTATTGACCAATTCCGGGCCAGGAGAACACGACTTCCGTCACCACTGCGCCCTCGAGGAGGCCGCCAAAGGAGATGGCCAGAACAGTGACAAGCTGAACCGCGATGTTGGGCAAGAGGTGGCCGGTAACGATGCGCCAGTCGGATGCCCCCTTGGCGCGTGCTGCGATCACGTAGTCCTGGTTCAACTGTTCCAGGGTGAAACTGCGCGTCATCCTCGTGATGTACGCCATCGCGGAATAGGCCAGAATGCAGGCCGGCAGGATGATGTGGTCGACCGCATTCCAAAACACTTCGGTGTCGCCTGCCAGAAGGCTATCGACCAGCAACAGGCCGGTGCGCGGCTCGACGAGCCCTTCGAGATAAACATCGACCCGGCCTGGTCCGCCAACCCAATCGAGGATGGCATAGAAGATCACGAGGCCAACAATGCCGAACCAGAACACGGGGATGGAGTGGCCAACCAAGGACACGACACGGGCGAACTGATCGAACCAGCTGTCGCGGAAAAAGGCGGCGGTCATACCAAGCGGCACCCCGATCAGGGTCGAAAGAATGATGGCCAGGGTCGCCAATTCGAGGGTCGCGGGAAAGGCGATGGCCAAGTCTTGGACCACGGGATTTCCCGTCAAGATGGCACTGCCCAGATCACCCTGCAGCAAGGCAGTCAGATAAAGCCAGAACTGTTGATAGATGGGCAGGTCCAGCCCAAGCCGGGCCCGCATTGCTTGGTAGGTGGCTGGATCCGCCAGCTCGCCTACAATGGCACCGACAGGGTCGGTGGGGAGCACGCGGCCGATCACGAAAGTGACGACGAGCAGAAGGAAAAGGCTAACGAGCAATTGCCCGAGGCGCTTCCCCAACTCCAGAAGAGAAAATTCCTTCATGATCAGCCGCTCAACTCAGTTGTGTTTAGTCAGTCTTCGTAACCGCTTCCAGGCGGGTCAGACCCCAAGGATGCGGGTTGAAGCTCTGGACGCGTGCGTTGACGACGATTGGCTCAAACCGCTCGAACATCGGAAACACCGCTGGACTTGAGGCTAGAAAATCTTCCTGCAGCTGCTGGACGATCGCCAGACGCGCGGTTGGATCGAGTTCCTGGTTGGCTTCTACACGCAGGGTGTTCAGTTCGGGAATGTCCCAATCGGAGCGCCATACGAAGTTGCCGGCGTTGTTTGCTTCAGCCGAATTGTCCGGATTGTTGGTGAAATTGTCCAACGCACCCAGAGCAGTGGGATCAGCAGCCGCGGTCTGCGGGATCAGCAGATCAAAGTCACGAGCACGGTGCTGGGCGACGATGTCGGCGCCATTGCCTTGAACGACGTTCACCGTGATGCCCAATTCGGCAAGGTTGGCCTGAATAGCCGTGGCCATATCAACGCGCGGAGGCTGGGAGATCGTTTTGATGGTCAACGCAAAGCCATCAGGATACCCAGCGTCGGCGAGCAGTTGCTTGCCTTCTTCCGGTCGGAAAGACCAGTCCGGGTTAGCGATTGCGCCTTCCCAATCTTCTGGCACCGGGACATTGCGCGGGCGACCATAAGGGCCAACGATGGTTTGAGCGATACCGGCATAATCGATGCCGTAAGCGGCGATGATTTCGCGCACTTCGGGATTGTTCAGGGGTTCACGCCCCGCGTTCATGGCAAGGACATAGAAGCCGCCCGTCTTGGCCTGGTCGATGACAAAGCCATCCTGACCTTCAAATGAGCGAACGTCTGGAGCCGTCAGTGCATTGGCGATGTCGATGTCACCACGCTCCAGCATGAGGCGGGCAGCCTGGCTTTCTGGCACGTGGCGGAAAACCACGCGCGTCATGGCCGGCGCCTCACCCCAGAAGTTGGGGTTCGCTTCCAAAAGCACCAGCTCATTGGGCGACCAGCGACGAACGACGAAAGCCCCCGAGCCTGCACTATTGGTGCGCAGCCACTCATTGCCATAGTCGTCATTAACGACGTGCTTCTGGACTTCTACGCTGTCCACCACACTGCCTGGCCCGTTGGACAGGCGATAAAGCAGAGCCTCTGGAATAACCGGCGCGGCAAAATCAATCCGCAGCGTACGATCGTCCACCGCGGTGATCAGTGTTTCCGCATTGTCGCCGTTGTAGCCGAAGGTCTTCAGGCCTGCAGCAGCAGACTGATCCAACTTGAAAAGACGAACCAGCGAGAAGACAGCATCGGCTGCGTTGACCGGGTTACCGGAAGCGAACTGCGCTTCGCGCAGGTGGAACGTGATGCCGGTTTCATCAACTTCCCAGCTTTCGGCAAGCTGGCCGAAAATTTCGCTCGTCTCGGGATCGAAAGCAACCAGACGATCATAGGTGTTGGCCAGGATCTCCAAGGTTTTCGCATCGGTACCCTGCTGCGGGTCCAACGACAGAACCTGAGCCAGGGACGTGCCAATCACCAGCTGGTCATTGGGGGTAGCAGCGAAGCTTGCGGGCGAAACAGCAGCCATGGCAAGGAACGCGGCGCCAACAAACAAGCGCGCAGAAACATGCTTCATTAAAAGTCCTCCACACTATACCATGAAGACATCAGATGTCGTTGGTATGTCATAATATGATTATGGCGTTTTGGCACCAAACGCAATAGGTGGGAAACCTGCCGCATCGGAGGATAAAGATGTTATCGGACCAAGTGCCCGCGCGTCGCCGCGAACGACTGGCGCAAGCTGTTATCAGCGAACTGCGCCAGCAGATCGAAACGGGCATACTTGAAGCTGGCGCTCGCCTGCCGACTGAGCCGCAGTTGGAGGCCCAGTTTGATGTCAGCCGCACAGTGGTCCGAGAAGCTATCGCCGAACTTCGAGCGGCCGGCCTTGTCACCCCAATGCAGGGAAAGGGCGTGTTTGTCTCCAACACTGGGCCAAGTATCGCTTTAACGGCCAATGAGATCCAAAGCATCCCACAAACCTTGGAGATGCTGGAGTTTCGGATAGCTGTCGAGACCGAGGCGGCAGCGATTGCCGCTTATCGGCGATCGGCCCAGCAGGAGACGGACATCCGCACAGCCAATCAGCTGCTGGCGGAAAAGATGCGATCTGGTGAGCCAACGATTGAGGCCGACTTGGCCTTTCATGAGGCAATCGCCAAGGCAGCCAACAATCGCCACTTCATTGATGCCCTAAATCGTTTTGGCCTGCGGTCGATCCCGCGCGGGCAGTTTCCAAATCTGCCTGATGCCGAGGGCAAGGACTACCTTCAAAAGGTTCTAAGTGAGCACGACCGCATCCTGGACGCCATCTCTGACCAGAGTCCCGAGGACGCTCGTCAAGCAATGCGTGATCATCTTACAGGAAGTCAGAAGCGTTACCGGCTGCTGTCTCGCTAACAAAGCTCTCGACAGTTTGATGAAGTCATACTATGTCATACTTCGACGCTGGAGCGCTGTCGGTTTGACGTTTGTTGGTCGAACGAGCTGCCGTTTCGCGACACATTTGGACAACAAGCATAAGCTTCCATCTGCATGCTTCACTGCGCACTAGCTAGTTTGTACGCGTGAGAAGCAGCCTCATCCGTGCATGCGACGCATCGGGCACTCGATCGATTAGGACCACTGTTATGACTCCCAACGAACTCAAGACCATTCTCGGCAGTGGATTGTTGTCGTTCCCGATCACGCCCTTCACGCCCGAGTTGGACTTCGATGAGGGTGCTTATATCGAGCACATCAACTGGCTGGATGGCTTCGGGGCTGCTGCGCTCTTCGCGCCGGGCGGCACAGGTGAAATTTTCTCGCTGACTCCCCAGGAAGTGTCTCGCGTCACGCAGGTTGCCAAGGCCAACGCCGGCAATACGCCGATCCTTGGTGGCGCCGCTTATGGCACGGCGCTGGCGGTGGAAATGGCCAAGGCTGCCGAAAAGGCTGGCGCCGACGGGATCCTTCTGCTTCCGCCTTATCTGATGTTCGCCGAACAGGATGGCCTCGTCGCTCACGTCAAAGCCGTGTGCGATGCAGTGGGCATCGGCGTTGTCGTTTATAACCGTGACAACATCCTTCTGACGGCCCAAAGCATCCAACGCTTGGCCGACCAGTGCCCGAACCTCATTGGTTTCAAGGACGGTCATGGCGAGGTCGACCGAGTTATCGAAATCACCACCAAGCTCGAGGACCGGCTCGTCTATATCGGCGGCATGCCTACCCATGAGCTTTATGCCCAGGCCTATTTTTCAGCTGGGGTGACCACCTATTCCTCAGCCGTCTTCAACTTCGTGCCCCAACTGGCGCAGAACTTCTACGCAGCTCTTCGCCAGGGTGACACGGCAACGACCGGCCGCATCCTCAAGGACTTTTTCTTTCCGCTGGTGCAGTTGCGCAATCGCAAGAAAGGCTATGCGGTATCGATCATCAAGGCCGGGCTCGAAGCGCAAGGCCGTAAGGCTGGCCCGGTGCGCCCGCCACTGACTGATCTTGATGCATCCGAAATGGAAGAGCTCAGGGCGCTGATCGCCAAGGTCGCCTGACACCCTGGATCGCCAAAAGCACTGATTGGAGAATGTCGATGTTCGTTGGAACACAACTGAGCGGGGGCATGCTGGAGGAGTTCGGCGATGCCCACCTGCGCCAGCTTGCCCAGCTCGGGCTTTACCACGTCTGTATTGATCCAGTTGGCGCCCCGCGCGATTGGACGCGCGACATGCTGGCGCGCCACATCGAACGGGTGGATGCGGCAGGCCTCAAGCTCGACATGGTTCAGCTGCCGCTCGCCTCACTCAACATCGACACCAAGAACATTGATCAGGTCAGCTCGCCAGCCATCGTGCTGGGCCAGGGTGACGCGCGCGATCGGCAGATCGAGGGCATCTGCAAGCTCATCGAAGACCTTGCTTCTTTGGGTGTCCATTCGGCCAAGTACAATTTCAGTTACCTGGGCGTGCCGCGGACCAAGTCCGAACGTGGCAGGGGCGGAGCCCTGGTGCCGACTTTCCGCGCCGACGAAATCACCGATGCCGACGACCTGACCTCCGCCGGCCATGTCAGCCAGGACCAGTTTTGGGAACGCATCACCTATTTCCTTGAACGCGTGGTTCCCGTGGCCGAGGCCAACAAGGTGCGCCTTGCCTGCCATCCCAACGATCCGATGACGCCGCCGAACTATCGCGGCATCGAGGACAGCGTCATTTCCCACGTCGAAGGGCTCAAGAAGTTCGTCTCGATTTGTGAAAGCCCCTATCACGGCCTCAACTTCTGCCAGGGCACGGTCGGCGAAAGCCTTCAAAATCCGCGCGAGGAGATCGGCGACGTGATCCGCTGGTTCGGTTCGCGGGGCAAGATATTCAACGTCCATTTCCGCAACATCAAGGGCAAGCGTTTCTCGTTCACCGAGGTCTTTCCAGATGATGGCGACATGGACATGCCCGAGAGCCTGAAGATCTACAAGGAAGTGGGCGTCGATTGCATGATCATGCCCGACCATGTTCCCGTGATCGACGGTATCGCCCCATTCGAAACCGGCTTTGCCTTCTGCTACGGCTATATTATCGCGCTGTTCCAGGCGAATGGCTGGGATCCATACGGTCGCCCCTGACACCTGATCGGGCTTCGATTTTCCTCCCTTACGAAGCCTGATGGCCCTCCAGTTTTCCTGGAGGGCTTTTTCTTGCTCTCCTGCCCAGGACGTACTTCATGTTCAAACACAAGCGTGCCGATTTTGGCCCCGACTTCCTTTTTGGCGTGGCCATGGCCGCTCATCAGATCGAAGGCGGTCAAACTGATGGCCGCGGGCCTTCGATCTGGGACACTTTTGCCAACACGCCTGGTAACACCCGCAACGCAGATACGGGGAACATCGCCTGCGACCATTACAATCGCTGGCCAGAAGATCTCAACCTTATCCGCGACGGCAATTTCGATGCGTATCGCTTCTCGTTCTCCTGGTCGCGCCTTATCCCTGAGGGCACCGGTGCGCTGAACCAGAAGGGGTTCGACTTCTACGATCGCCTGATCGACGGCATGCTGGAGCGCAACATCAAGCCGCTGGCGACCCTCTACCATTGGGACCTGCCAAGCGCGCTTCAGGACCGTGGCGGCTGGATGAACCGGGACACCGCACTGGCCTTCGCCGATTATGCTGCGGTGATGGCAGAAAAATTCGGTGGTCGTTTAACGAGTATCGCCACCTTTAATGAGCCCTGGTGCATAACGGTGCTCAGCCACTTCCTCGGCGCACATGCGCCAGGCTATCGCGACGTTCGCGCCACGGCGCGCGCCATGCACCATGTGCTTTTGGCCCATGGCTTGGGCATCAAGGCGATGCGGGAGGTTGGCACCAATAACCAGTTGGGCATTGTGGTCAACATGGAGAAATGTGAGCCGGCCACGGACGCGCAGGCCGATCGGGACGCTGCGCAACTGGGAGACGCGATCTTCAATCAGTTCTTCCTCGATGGCGTGCTGAAGGGCAGCTATCCCAAGGCGGTCACGGATATTCTGGCGCCTCACCTGCCTTCGAATTGGCATGACGATATGGCAACGCTCAACCAGAAGCTCGATTGGGTCGGCCTCAACTTCTATACCCGCTTTTTGTATAGTGCCGATCCAAGTGTGCCCGTGTTCCCCTTCACCCAAGCTCGCGGACCGTTGCCAAAGACGGAGATGGGCTGGGAAATCGTTCCCGAGGCCCTCACCGAATTCTTGCTGCGCATTGCGGATCGATATCCGGGCCTGCCCATCTACGTGACCGAAAATGGTGCATCGGAGACGGACGAGGCCAAGCGCATCGCCTTTTTCGACAGGCACTTTGCGGCAATGCTCGCGGCCAAGGAGCAGGGTGTTGATTTGCGCGGCTATATTGCCTGGACGCTGATCGACAATTTCGAATGGGCGGCCGGGTTTGAGCCCAAGTTCGGCATAGTCGGCATGGATCCGCAAACGCTGGAGCGCCAACCAAAGCAGAGCTACCACGCGTTTCGGCAGATGCTGGCCCGCTGAAGACAAAGAGGGCGCCTTTTGGGCGCCCTCTTTGTTTATGTTGCGATAGCCTTAAGCCTTTATCCGCTCCCACCATTGGAGCATACCAGCCGCGGAGACTTCCGGCGCCGAGCTGGCCGCATTTTCCGCGTAGTACGACATGGCCTGGCGCAGCTTTGCCGCAACCAGGCGCTCTTCAAGGCTCGTTTCGATGTCGACGGCACAGAGCAGCAGCCGACCCCGACCGACCCGAACTTCGGCGAGCAGCGCCAGATCGCGGTTCTTGTTCCAGTCGTCAATGACGCGGATCAGGTGGCGGCTGGGCAGTCCCGCAACGTCTAGCGCACGGCGGCCATAGGTTAGCTCCCACTCATGCCAGGACGTGTGCTCGAGAGCGGGGAACTGGTGGAATATCGGGTGATCGAGATCGTTGATCAGCCCCAGCGTGTGCGGCGGCTGGTCGTTGGTCCACAGCGTATTCCAGAACAGCACCGTGTGCCCGAGTTCGGCATTCGGCTTGAGATCGTCCGGTGCAGGCGCCAGCACCACGGTGGCGCCGTCTTCGATTCTTTTCAGCAGAGCGGCGTCGATTTGGTGAACAATGTCGAGCGGCGCTTTGGGCGCCGCCGTCAACACGGCGAGTTCATAGCGGTTGGCATAGCCTTGGCCGGCCAGCTGCAACTGGTAAAGTCCGTCCTCAAATCCGGTCGTCGGCACGATGACCGGCCCGACATCGTGGAGGTGCCCCGTGGGCAGCGTCGGTACGGTGATCGCCCACTCGCCTTGCACAGCGCCGTCGCGATCAACCACGCTGAGCGTCAGAGCGCCTGTCGGTAGCTCCTCTGCGCCGAAGTGGGCGATCTGCAGGTCAGCGGTGAAGTTCGCCCCCTGTCGGATCACGAAGCCGTCGGCACGCAGGAGCGGCACGGTCGGCGCGCAGAACTCGCGAAACTGATGCGGCGAGACATAGGGCTTTTCGTCCCAGAAGGCATCGACGACCCCGACCAGCGCCGTTCCCTGTCCCGAAAAATCCTGGAGGCCAAGCAGTTGAAAGCCGCCAAAGTCCGGGGTGCGCAACGCGGCCTCGATGTCCTCCTTGTACAGCATGGTCTGGAGGGCGCCGCTGTTGCGCATGAAGCTGTCCGACAAAGCAAGCATGCCTTTCGCGGCCAGATCGTCGCGGATCATCTCGAAGTTTCGTGCTTCTAGCACTCCACTGTACTTACTAATTTCGTTGAAGTCCGGGTAGACGCACCACTGGCCGATCTCGTGACTGAGCAGGGGCATCGGCACACTCTGGACCCATTCGGACCAGTCCGTGCGCGTCTCCAACGGTTTTGCATTGAGGCGGCTGTTCATCCCCTCGTCCCAGCGATGGCTGCGCGGATCGGGCTTGCTGATGACCTGCGCCCGCTCGGTGGTGGGCCAGCCCGAACCGCCATTATAGAGGCGACGATCGTCTTTCCCCTTCCAGTCCTCGACGAAGCGTTCAAGGAAGACATGGAGCCGCGCGCCGTAAACCTCGTTGCCGACAGCCAGCATCAGAAAGCTCGGGTGATTGCCATATTCCTCGACGATGCGCTCGGCTTCTGCACGGATATAACGATCAAGCGAAGGATCGGCGCCGAGAAAGGTCCAGATCGGTGTTTCGACATGGAGGATCAATCCAAGTTCGTCCGCCACCTCAAAGGCCGCTTTGGGCGGGCACCATGAGTGGAAGCGAATATGGTTGAGACCATAGGCCTTCACTGCCCCCATGGCCTTGCGCCAGCCAGCCTTGCCAGTCGGCGGATAGCCGGTCAGCGGAAAGATCGCACAATCAAGCGTCCCGCGCAGAAAGAGGCGCCGGTCGTTAAGCAGGATGTGCCGACCTTCGGTACGGATCGAGCGGATGCCAAAGCTGGTGCCAGTGCGATCAAGCGGCTGGCCGTCCCGCAGCCATTCGGCTTCGAGAGTGTGGATCACCGGGGAGAACTCGTCCCAAAGCTTGGCTTCGCGGGGCAGTTGAACATCGACCGCCACGTGGGTCAGCGAGGAGGTGATGTCGAGCTTGCGCTCGACGACGAGCTCTTTTCCGCCGTTGAACTTGAAGGTCAGCCGCAATACGTCGTCGTGCTCGCCCTTCCAGAAGGTGGGCCAAAGGTTGTCGGGATCATACCCTTCGAGATCAAGCGTAACCTTGATGTCATGGTTGGGCGCATGCACGGCAAGCTTGGCAATGCCGGCGCGCTGCGACTGCAGCTCGATACGTCCCACAACGCCATTCCAATCGGTCTGGGTGTGGTCCGATCGCGAATGGGCAAGGTTGGGGTCAAGGGGCAGATGTGCGTCGCCCACCGATTCGGAGCGCCCATTGTCGATCGAGAGCGTCAGCATATGCTCGCCGGCTTCAAGCTGGCCGAGGAAAAAGCGATTGGGTGCCGACAAACTGTCGTCCCGTCCACGCTTCATGCCGTCGATGAAAAGCTCAACAACGCCGTGCGGACGTTCGAGAAACAACCAGTAAAACTGATCGGCGGTTTCGGGTGCAATGGTGATGGACCGCCGATACCATGCCTTCCCCACATAGGGATGCTTGCGGCTGAGATAATCCATCGTCCGCTCAGTCGTCAGCGGCACCTTTTCCGCCTCATCAACGCTTCCCGGCAAGGTGATCGTATCCGCCAGATCCTGCGGCGGCGCCCAATAATGCTGCTGCAGGTTGCCGTCCGGATCGAGTGCAAAGGACCAGGTGCCGGAAAGATCTTGATGGGAAAGCATAAGAGGCCTCTTCAAACAAGCAGGATGAAAACTTCAAATATCAGATGATTGTAGAGGGTCAATGGACGCTGTGCGTTGACAAGCGCGCCGCTTCGCTTCAGGAAGCAGCCAATGATCTGATGATGGACAGTACCGATGAAAATCACGGCGATCTCCACACGCGTGGTCAATGCCGAAATGCGCAACTGGGTTTTCGTGAAAGTGGAAACCGATGAGCCCGAACTGTTCGGATGGGGCGAAGCAACGCTGGAATGGAAGACCCGTGCCGTGGTCGGCGCCATCGAGGATCTCGCGCCATTGTTGATCGGTCGTGACCCCCGCGACATCGAACAGGCCTATCGGGCAATGACGAAGCAAAGCTTCTGGCGCCTTGGCGCCATCGGCATGAGCGCGGTTTCGGGCATCGAGATGGCGCTCTGGGACCTACTGGGCAAGCATTTGGGCGTACCGGTATGGCGTCTCTTGGGCGGCAAGGTACGCGACAAGGTCGGCGTTTACACCCATCTGGGCATGGGCGACATGCGCGCCGTCTATGAAACTGACTCCATCGACCCGCTGGTTGAGCGCGCCCGTGAAGTGGTGGAGAACGGCTACAAGGCCTTCAAGGCCGTGTTCGTGCCCTATACCCATTACCATTCCCCCTTGCCGCAGGTAGATCATGTGGCGCGCATGATGGACGCCATGCGCGCGGCGGTTGGCGATGAGATCGAGATCATGGTCGACTTCCACGGTCGCCCCGCTTCTGCCGGGGCAGCGCTCGCCTATATCGAGGCGCTTGAACCGGGCCGTCCGATGTTTGTGGAAGAACCTCTGCAGCCAGGCGACTTCGAGGGCCTAGCCAAGCTGTCGCAGCGCACCAGCGTACCGCTGGCCACCGGTGAGCGGCTTATCGATCGCAACGAATTCGAAGCCCTGTTCGCCACGGGCGCCATCGACATCGTCCAGCCCGATATCTGCCATTGCGGCGGGCTGATGGAAGCCAAAAAGATTGCCGCGCGCGCCGAAGCGCTTGGCATCGGCGTCGCGCCGCACAATCCGCTTGGGCCTATTGCCGGTGTCGCGGCCCTCCATTTTGCGGTATCAACGCCCAACCACGTGATCCAGGAAGAGATGGTGGGTGCCGTGCCGTGGTATTTTGATGTGGTCCAGGGTCCAATCCGGCGCGTCGACGGTTTTTGGCAAGTGCCCGAAGCACCCGGCCTCGGTATCGTGGTCGACGAGGCCGAGTGCGCCAAGCACCCCTATGCGCAGGAAGTGCTCCATACCCAAAACGCCGTTCTCGCAGACGGCACCATCGTGGATTGGTGATCATGCGTCTTGGAGGCAAAACAGCCATCATCACCGGCGCTGGCCGGGGCATCGGCGCCGCCATTGCCGAAGCTTTTGTGCGCGAAGGTGCGCATGTCGCGATCGCAGAGCGCGATCTGGCGACCGGGCCGGCAACGGCTCAGCGCTTGGGCAGCCAGGCGATGTTCATTGAAACCGATGTCACCGACCAGGCATCGGTGGACGCAGCCGTCGGCGCCGTCCTGCGGCAGCACGGCAGGATCGACATCCTCGTCAACAATGCTGGCATCAACGTCTTCCATGAGCCGCTCGAGACAACCGATGCCGAGTGGGCGCGCTGCATGGCGGTGGACCTTGAAGGCGTATGGCGCATGTGCCGGGCGGTGCTCCCGGCCATGCTCGAAGCGGAAGGCGGGAGCATAATCAACATCGCCTCCTCGCATAGTTCGACGATCATCCCGGGAACATTCCCCTATCCAGTGGCCAAGCATGGCCTGCTCGGCCTCACCCGATCGTTGGGCATCGAATACGCAGCACGCAATATCCGCGTCAACGCCATCGCACCGGGCTATATCGAGACCGATCTAGCCGTCGAGTATTGGGCTGGTTTCCCCAATCCTGAAGCTGAACGGCAACGCACCTATGATCTTCATCCGCCCCGCCGCATCGGCAAACCGGAAGAAGTAGCTATGACCGCCGTTTTCCTCGGCAGCGACGAAGCGCCGTTTATTAACGCTACCTCGATCGCGATTGATGGGGGCCGCTCGGTCCTTTATCACGACTAACGATCCAGCACTGCGCACCGGGGTCAACTCTGCCCATAAGGAAACAACCTTCACCATGGCCTTGCCGGGTAAGACGCTCCTCAAGCCCCGCGTGCATCGCCATGTGGTTGAAACCCTGGCGCAGCGGATTCTTGGCGACCACTATGCTCCGGGCAGCGCCCTACCGCCCGAGCCCGAACTTTGCCAAGCCTTTGGAGTAAGCCGGAGCGCAGTGCGTGAGGCTGTTAAAGTGCTCGACAGCAAAGGCATGGTGATCACGCGTCCACGCACCGGCACACGTGTTCGGCCGCGCGAAGACTGGAACCTGCTCGATCCCGACGTTCTCGCCTGGTCGATGCTTTTGCAACCCAGCGCCGAGCTTGTGCTCAGCCTCATAGAAGCGCGACAGGTCATCGAGCCGGCCGCGGCGCGCCTTGCCGCAGTCCGCGCCGATGCCGATGCCATCGCCCCGATGCAGGACGCTTTCGAGCGCATGAGCCACTTTCTTGCCGCTGCGGACTTCGATGCCTTCAACAAGGCAGATATCGACTTTCATACCGCGCTGCTGCGCGCCAGCGGCAATATTGTCTTCCAGCAGCTATCAAACACCATTGGCGCAGCCCTTGCCTATTCCTTTCGGCTGACCATGACCCATTCCCGCGAGCCCGGGGCTTCCCTGCCCAATCATGGCGAGGTGATCAATCGCATCCGTGAGCGCGACAGCATCGGAGCCTTTGAGGCAATGACAAAGCTTCTGGATATCGCTGCGATAGACGCGGGCCTTGGACACCGAACGGACGCCGCCGCAGGATTGCGGTAGGATGCACAAGACCGAACGTCGATGGTACTAAAGGCTGAAGACCAATTTGAACGAAGGGCACAGATCGTGAGCAAGCGTATCGTTTTCACCGGCGGCAGCGGTAAAGCTGGCCGCCATGTCATACCCTATCTTCTCGACAGGGGGCACCAGGTCCTCAATCTGGACATGGTGCCGTCGGTACAGCCGGGTGTGACGACGCTTGATGTGGATCTCCGCGACAGCGGCCAGGTGTTCAATGCCTTGTCCATGCACTTCGACTTCAAAGGCCTCGAAACGGGTAAGGGTCCTGCTCCCGTCGATGCAGTGGTGCACTTTGCCGCCGTGCCGCGCATTCTGCTCCGGCCTGACAACGTCACCTTTCAATCCAACGTTGTGTCCACCTACAACGTGATCGAAGCTGCGGTTAAGCTAGGGATTGGGAAGATCATCATTGCCTCAAGCGAGACCACGTATGGGGTATGTTTCGCTGAGGGCGACAAGGATTACCACAGCTTCCCGCTGGAAGAAGATTACGACATTGACCCCATGGACAGCTATGGGCTTTCCAAAGTGGTCAATGAGAAGACGGCTCGCGCTTTTGCCATGCGATCGGGCGCTGATATCTATGCTTTGCGGATCGGCAACGTCATCGAGCCGCACGAATATGATCAGTTCCCCGGCTTCTTGGCTGATCCCTTGTCGCGCAAGCGCAACGCCTGGAGCTATATCGATGCGCGTGATCTCGGGCAGATCGTCGATCTCTGCATTGCACGAGACGGATTAGGCTTTCAGGTCTTCAATGCCGTCAACGACGAGATCACCGCCAGAGAACCTACAGCTGATTTCCTGGCTAAATGGGCGCCCAATACGCCACTCACCAGGCCAGTTCTTGATCGTGAAGCTCCGATATCGAACCGGAAGATACGAGAGGTGCTCGGCTTTAAGGAAGAGCACAACTGGCGTCGGTATGTCGATCTTGCAGAGTAGCTGAGCTAACTGCCGCCATGGGCACGCGCGGCTTTTCGGGTCTGACCCTCCAGCTATGCCGCGTCGCTCGCTTGTCGGACGTTTCCCGATCTGGGAACCGGCCGTCGTCAGAAAAAGGTCCTATAGACCAGCGGGACAATGATGGCGGTGAGGATGCCGTTAAGCGCCATGCCGAGGCCTGCGAACGATCCCGCGATCTGGTCAACCTGATAGGCCCGCGCCGTCCCGATACCATGCGACGTCAGGCCGGCCGCAAAACCCCGGGCTGCGTAGTCGGAGATCTTGAGTGCGTTCATCAGCGGCGTAACGATTACCGCGCCAAGAATGCCCGTGGCGATGACGAGAACAGCGGTCAGTGCTGGCGCGCTCCCGATCTCCTCAGCAATGCCGACCGCGATGCCGACAGTGACTGATTTGGGCACGAGTGCCAGAATGATCTCGCGACTGCCGCCCAGCAGAAATGCAGTGATCGTCGCCGAGGCGATAGCGAACGGGGCGCCAATCGCGAGGGCAGCCAGGATTGGCAGAACCTTGGCGCGGACGAGCTTGCGGGCGCGATACAGGGGCAGGGCGAGTGCTACTGTTGCCGGACCCAGGACGAAGTGAATGAACTGTGCGCCTGCAAAATAGGTGTCGTAGCTCGTTCCGGTCACCCCAAGAACCACAACCACGGCAATGATGGAGATGAGCACAGGATTGACCAGCGCATGGTGCTGTGTGGCTTTGGCGATGCGCTGCGCGGCGACGAACACACCCACAGTCAGGGTCAGCCAGAGCAGCGGGCTGGCAGCCAGGTAGACCCACAGATCGTAGGGGGATGTCGCCATCAGGACTTCACCCGGCGGTTTGGTTCCAGGCGGCTAACAACACGAAACACGCCGACGGTCACGACCAGCGTCAGCACGGTGGAAACCACCAGCGCCCCAACCAGAACGAATCCATTGTCGAAGATCAGCCCAAAGTGTTGTGAAACGCCGACGCCGGCGGGAACGAACACGAGGCCAAGATTGGCCAGGAGCGCGTCTGCAGCCTTGGCAACATTGCCCTGCTCGGCAGCCTCAGGCTTGCGGAGGTGTCCATGTACGCAAAGCACGGCGAAAAGCAGCACGATGCCGATCACCGGTCCCGGAACGGGCCAGCCTAATCCGCGCACGATTGCTTCCCCGGCGAGCTGACAGGCGAGCAGAGCGAACAATCCAAGCAGCATAGGGTCTCACAAGTGAATCTGCATGAGTGCGCAGAAGATCAGTGGAGCATGTTCTTTGCAAATTGGCCGCGGGTCATGATCGCAGCCATATGAGCGCCATCCCCTCCCAAAACCGAGATGTCATCGAGCGGATTGCCATCGACCACCAGAAGATCGGCGGATGCGCCAGCGGCGATAACGCCCGCCTCTCCCTCAAGTCGACACAGCCGCGCGCCTATGGTCGTGGCGGAGCGGATGATTTCGGCGGGGGTGAGAACCTTGGCGAGCAGTTCCCACTCCATGCAGTGATATTTGCGCAATTGGCCCAGCAGGTCGGAGCCAAATGCCATCGGTAATCCGGCATCACGCATCACTTGCAGCGACCGCAGGCCACCACTGCGCACCACCTCGATTTTAGCGAATTCAGTAGCGCCCAGGCCAAGGGCCTCGCCTTCAAGCGCCAGGGCATCATAGGCGACAAGCGTGGGAACCGCGATGCAGCCCTTTTCCGCCGCAAGTCGCGCCGTTTCGGGCTCGATGAGATTGCAATGTTCGAGCGAGTGTACGCCCAACTCGACGCAGCGGCGAATGGCCTTGTCGGTATAAACATGCGCGGCGACGTAGAGGCCAGCATTCTCCGCTTCTTCCACCATGGCGCGAATCTCGTCGCGGGAATACTGGATGGAGTGGATCGGGTCGTTGGGTGAGGACACGCCGCCATTGGCCATGACCTTGATGAAGCTTGCGCCCTCTTTGATCATGGTGCGGCAGGCGGCGCGGACATTATCGACGCCATCAACGATCAGGCCCATCGAGCCGAGACGATCAGAGAAGAGGCCCGGACGATCATCGGTACGCGAGCGGAGGTCGGCATGGCCGCCCGTCGTGGTCAGGCCCTTGCCGCAAATGACGATGCGGGGGCCGGTAATGACGCCCTCGTTGACGGCGCGGACAAGGCCGTAATCGGCGCCGCCCAGGTCACGGAGGGTGGTAAATCCGCGCAGCAGCGCCTCGTTCATCACCCGGGCGGAGCGCAGCGCCGCCAGAGAGGCGGGTGCGGTCATGTTGCCCCAAAGGTCGAGCGTTTCAGCAACGACGTGGACGTGGCAGTCGATCAACCCCGGCATGATCGTGCGACCGCCGACCTCGACTGTTTCGGCGTCAGGAGGAGCCTCGATCCGCTCCCCCACCGCGGCGATGCGATCGCGGGTGACGAGAACATCG
>CAKTFF010000008.1 GCA_934553185.1 uncultured Devosia sp. | reverse complement strand
GCGACCAACCAGAATGCCTGGATCGAAGCGGCCAAGGCTGCGATCCCCGAGAAGTTCCCCAACATCAACCTCGTTGCGACCGTTTATGGCGACGATGACTCGGTGAAGTCGACCGAAGAAGCACGCGGCTTGATCTCTGCCTATCCGGACCTCAAGGCGATTATCGCCCCGACCACCGTTGGCGTCGTTGCCGCAGCCCAGGTCGTCACCGACCAGGACCTGATCGGCCAGATCAACGTCACCGGTCTCGCCCTGCCGTCCGAGTTCAAGCAGTTCATCGACAGCGGCGCATCGCAGGCCGTTGCCCTGTGGAACCCGATCGATCTCGGCTACTCGGCCGTGTTCCTTGCCAATGCTCTGGTTGACGGCGAAGAAGCGGCGCCCGGTGCATCCTTCTCAATCGGCCGGGTGGGCGAAGTGACCCTGGACGACACCAATGCGGCCGCCATGGCCGCGCCGTTCCAGTTCGATGCGTCCAACATTGAAGAGTTCTCCAAGATCTATTGATCTTATCTCCGGTCCGGTGCTTCGGCGCCGGACCGACTTCGTCTGCAGACTTGGTGCCACACCCTCGTGGTTCGAGGGTCGCTGCGCTCCCACCTCACCATGAGGGTTATTGGAACGCGAACTCCCCTTTAGCCCTCACTGTGAGGTGCTTTGCTCTTGCAAGCCTCGAACCGCGAAGGCGTGGCACGGACAAATACTCCTTGGATCTTCCATGACCGAACCCATTCTCACCCTGTCCGGCATCACCAAGAGCTTTCCCGGCGTTCGGGCGCTGCACGACGTGTCACTGGAGCTTTACGCCGGTGAGGTCACGGCGCTGATCGGGGAAAACGGGGCCGGCAAGTCGACTCTGGTCAAAACCATGACTGGCATCTACCAGCCCGATGCCGGCGAGATCCGGCTGGCCGGCAGCCCGATCACCCTCCCGACGGCGCACTCAGCAGCCGAAAAGGGCATTACTGCCATTCACCAGGAAACCGTGCTCTTTGACGAGCTGTCGGTTGCCGAAAACATCTATCTGGGCCATGCGCCGCTGACCCGTCTGGGCATGATCGATTGGCGCGCCATGCGGCGCGAAGCGCAGGAGACGCTCGACTCCATGTCTGCCGGCATCGACGCCGACATGCCGCTCAAGGAGCTCGGCATTGCCAAGAAACACCTCGTCGCCGTGGCGCGGGCGCTGAGCGTCGAAGCCCAAGTCGTCATCATGGACGAACCCACAGCCGCGCTCAGCCAGAAGGAAATTGAGGAGCTTTACGTCCTTGTCGAACTGCTGAAGCAAGACGGCAAGGCGATCCTTTTCATATCGCACAAGTTCGACGAAATCTTCCGCATTGCCGATCGGTACACCGTGTTCCGCGACGGCGAGATGGTGGGCAAAGGCTTCATCAAAGGGACGCCGCAGGGCGAGATCGTGCGTTTGATGGTCGGCCGCTCCGTGGACCAGATTTTCCCGGCCCGCGAGGCGCAGATCGGGCAGACTGTGCTTGAGGTCAACAGCCTGACCCATCCCACCGAGTTCGACCAAGTTTCCTTTACGGTGCGCAAGGGAGAAATCCTGGGTTTTTACGGGCTTGTTGGGGCAGGGCGGTCCGAAGTGATGCAGGCCGTGTTCGGCATGACCCAGCCTTCCGGTGGCACGATCGTGCTTGATGGCAAGACCGTGTCGCCGCGCTCGCCCGCTGACGCGGTAGAAGCGGGCATTGTTTATGTGCCCGAGGAACGCGGCAAGCAGGGCGTTGTTACCGGCGAGCCGATCTTCAAAAACGTTTCCCTGCCCAATCTTGGCAAAACCAGCCGCTCCGGCTTCCTGCGCATGGCCGAGGAATACAAGCTCGCCCGCACCTATACCGAGCGGCTCGACCTGCGCGCCCATTCTCTGAGCCAGAATGTATCGACGCTCTCAGGCGGCAACCAGCAGAAGGTGGTGATCGCCAAGTGGCTGGCAACGCTGCCCAAGGTGATCATTCTCGACGAGCCCACCAAAGGCATCGATATCGGCTCCAAGGCAGCCGTGCACGAATTCATGGGCGAGCTCGTTGCGCAAGGCCTTAGCGTCATTATGGTTTCGTCCGAACTGCCCGAGGTGCTGGGCATGAGTGACCGTATCGTCGTCATGCGCGAGGGGCTTGTGGTCGATACGCTCGAGAATAAGAACCTGCAGCCTGAGACCCTGGTTCGCCTTGCCGCCGGCATTTTCGAGGAGCAAGCGGCATGAACCGACTTCTGAAAAACCGTGAAATCTGGCTGGCGCTAGCCATTGTCCTCGTCGTTGTCCTCGTTACGCTTCGTTTCCCGCGCTTTTCCCAGCCGGGCAACCTGCTGACGATCTTTAATGACACCTCCATCCTGATGATGCTGGCATTGGGGCAGATGGCGGTGATCCTGACGCGCTCGATCGACCTCTCCATGGCGTCGAACCTGGCGCTGACCGGCATGATCGTCGCCATGACCAATGCCGCTTTCCCGATGATCCCCATTCCGCTGCTGATCATGGCTTGTGCTGTGATCGGCGCAGCGCTCGGCGCCTTTAACGGCCTTCTGGTGTGGAAGCTCGATATTCCATCGATTGTCGTAACGCTTGGCACGCTGACCATTTTCCGTGGCCTGGTTTTCGTGATCTCGGGTGGTGCCTGGGTCAATGCGGCACAGATGAGCAGCGAGTTCATCCAGCTGCAGCGCGGCTCGTTTCTGGGCCTGCCGATCCTGAGCTGGTTTGCTGTAGTCGTGGCGGCACTGGTCTATGTGCTGATGACCCGTACTGCCTGGGGACGGGCGTTCTACGCTATCGGCGTCAATCCCACGGCCGCGGTTTATACCGGCATCAATGTGGGGCGGACCAAGTTTCTGGCCTTTGTGCTCTCCGGCGCTATCTCGGGACTGGCCGGCTACCTTTGGATTTCGCGCTACGTGATCGCCTCGGTCGAAGTGGCGAGCGGCTACGAACTGACCATTATCGCGGCTTGCGTAATCGGTGGCGTGTCGATCGCGGGAGGCATTGGTACGGTGGCCGGTGCGCTGCTGGGCGCGCTGTTCCTGGGTGTGGTCAACAATGCCCTGCCGGTGATCGGCGTTTCTCCGTTCTGGCAGATGGCGATCTCCGGCGCAGCAATCCTTATCGCCGTGGTGCTCAACGCGCGGGGTGAAAGCCGCAAGGGACGCATAATCCTCAAGAAAGCTGAGGTAGCGGCATGAGCGATACGACTGCAACCGGCCGTCGCCTGCCCGACCGGCTCGACAATCCACTCAAGTCGGCCGTGCTGAGCTGGGAAATGCTGCTGGTGCTTGTCGCCATCGGCATCTTCATCGCCAACTCCATTGCCTCGCCATACTTCCTGGACGCCTGGTCGCTCTCGGACATGACGTTCAACTTCACCGAGAAGGCCCTGATCGCGCTGGCCATGGCGCTGGTGATCATCACCGGAGAGATCGATCTTTCGGTGGCTTCGATCATCGCGCTGGCCTCGACGCTGATGGGGCTGGTGCTTAATCAGTTCGGTGCGCCGATGCCGGTTCTGGTGCTGACCGGCATTTTGACGGGCCTGGTCTGCGGCGCGTTCAACGGGTGGCTGGTGACGGGGCTCAAGCTCCCCTCGATTGTTGTCACCATCGGCACGATGAGCCTTTTCCGCGGCATCGCCTTCATCATCCTGGGCGATCAGAGCTATGGCGGCTATCCGCGCGATTTTGCCTGGTTCGGGCAGGGCTATGTCGGCTGGGTTATCTCGTTCGAGCTGGTCTTGTTCATTGTCGCAGCGGTGATCTTTTACATCCTGCTGCATCGCACCAACTTCGGGCGGCGCGTTTATGCCATCGGCAACAACGCGACGGCAGCGCAGTTTTCTGGTGTGCGGGTGGATCGCATCAAGTTCGTGCTTTTCTGCCTGACGGGCCTGATGAGCGGCATCACTGCAGTGCTGCTGACGGCGCGGCTTGGTTCCACTCGTCCATCGATCGCGCAGGGTTTCGAGCTCGACGTCATCACCATGGTGGTGCTGGGCGGTGTCTCGATTTTGGGCGGTGCCGGCTCCATCATCGGCGTTGTTCTTGCGGCACTGATCATAGGGCTCGTGACCTTTGGTTTAGGCCTTCTCAATGTGCCCGGCATTGTGATGACCATCTTCACCGGCTCGTTGCTGATCGTCGTGATCGCCTTGCCAATCCTTTGGAACATGTGGAAAGCGCGCCGGGCATGATTGTGGACAAGGGCTGGGAGAAACACGCCTTCAAGATGCAACTGAACCCCGGCATGGCGGCGGAATACAAGAAGCGTCATGACGAGATCTTTCCTGAACTTGTCGACCTGCTGCGCGGCGCCGGCGTCAAGGACTATTCCATCTTTATCGATGAAGAGACTGGCATGCTTTTCGGTGTGCTTTGGCGGCGTGTGGACCACACCATGGATGCCCTGCCGAACGAAGCGGTCATGAAGCGCTGGTGGGCGCACATGGCCGATATCATGGAGACCCATCCAGACGATCGCCCGGTTCAGAGTGATCTCAAGCCCCTCTTCCATATGCCTTGAGACCCATGGCTGCTTCCTTCCGACATATTGCCGTGATCGATATCGGCAAGACCAATGCCAAACTCGCCCTGGTGGATCTCGAGACACGCGCCGAAATTGCGGTACGCAAGCGGCAGAACACGGTGGCCTTGGATGGAGTTTATCCCCACTTCGCCGTGGAGCCACTTTGGTTATTCATCCTCGACGCGCTGGCGGAGCTTGGAAGCAAGCACCCCATCGATGCCATTTCGATCACCACGCATGGCGCCACTGCTGCACTGCTTGACGAGGATGGTGATCTGGCTCTCCCCATCCTAGACTACGAGTATGACGGTCCGGACGCGCTTGGTGGGGACTATGAGGCAGTTCGACCGTCCTTTGCGGAAACCGGTTCGCCGCGCTTGCCGGCTGGTCTTAACCTTGGGGCGCAGCTGTTCTGGCAACAGCGCAGCTTTCCGCAGCACTTCTCGCGCGTTCGGCATATCCTGACCTATCCCCAATACTGGTCTTATCTGCTCACAGGAGTGCTTTCGACGGAGGTCACCAGCCTTGGCTGTCACACCGACCTTTGGAATCCTGGCGATGGCGCGTTTTCGTCCATGGTGGGCAAGCTGGGTTGGACGGACCTGTTCGCCCCTGTGCGCCTGGCCGGCGATCGCCTCGGCAACCTCCGACCAGAGCTGGCCGTACAACTCCATCTGTCGGCGCAAACACCGGTTTTTTGCGGCATCCATGACTCGAACGCTTCGCTCCTGCCGCATCTGTTGATGCGGGAGCCGCCCTTTGCGGTGGTGTCGACCGGCACCTGGGTTATTTCCATGTCGATTGGCGGCTCTCTTCCGTCGCTTGATCCACACCGAGACACGTTGATCAATGTCAACGCTTTTGGCGCTCAGGTGCCCTCCGCCCGCTTCATGGGTGGACGTGAATTTACCCTCGCAACTGCCGACCTTGCGGAGGGCAACACGGAGCAGGACGTTGCCGACGTTCTTGCGGGGCCTATCCTGTTGCTGCCATCGCTGACCCCCAGGTCGGGTCCATTTCCCAATGCCGCTGCCCAATGGCTGAAGCGGCAGCCGGATGAACCAGGCCAGCAGCGTGTCGCGATCTCGTTTTATCTCGCATTAATGACGGCGACATGCCTCGAATTGAGCGGCGCGAAAGGTCCGATCATCGTGGAGGGTCCCTTTGCCGCCAATACCCTGTTCCTTCAGATGTTGTTCGCCGCTACAGGACGGCCGGTTTATGCTCATACTCGTGCGGTTACCGGAACAAGCATTGGCGCGGCCCTCCTGACGCAAGACCTTCATGCTGTTGCCCAGGGTGTTGCAGAGCCGGAGATGGTGATGAACCCTCATTGGCAGGCTTATGCGTCTGCTTGGAAAGAGCGGGTTCAAGCAATGGTCACTGACCTAGACCGCTGAAAGACTGTTCGGCCATGATGCTGTTTGACAGGTTCGGTAATGGCTGGACTGAAACCTGACAGACCTTCCACATTGACGCTTGCGAACCAGGCAAGTAACCATTTCGCGTCTGAAACAGGCTAGGTTCGGGAGGGTCAGCTCGGCCCTCGTGCGTGCGGGGCCTTCCGTTACCTTTAAACAGCCCGGAACTATCGGGGCGCTTGCACGCCATAGGCGCCGATTGAAAGGGTATGGACATGACGCCACGCATGTCCGTTCTGACGCTATTTCCGCGACCCCAATGGGCATGTTTGGGAGCTCCTTTGGAATATCCAAATGCTCCCTCCGGAAGACTGGCACCCTTCACAGGGTCATGGGCTTTTGAAGGCCCGTGACCAACCTTGTGTCGCCGCTATATGACACTGACCGAACCAGCGAGAGTTCGCCATGATCAAGCCATTCATCATCAATCGTCCGGTATTCTTTGGGTCGCTCGCGATTATCGCTGCGTTCCTGGCGGTCGGCATTGCTTTCCCAACGCAGGCAGAGCAGATCTTTAATGATCTTCAATCCAGCATTCTTGCTCAGTTCGGGTGGCTTTACCTTCTATCGGTCGGCATTGTGCTCGCGGCCATGCTGCTGATCTGTATCAGCCGTTTCGGTGACCTCAAGCTTGGTCCCGATGATTCCACGCCAGACTTCGGTTTCGTGTCCTGGATCGCAATGCTGTTTGCAGCAGGCATGGGCATCGGCTTGATGTTTTATGGCGTCGGCGAGCCGATCACCCACTATCTGAACCCGCCCACCGCGGAGCCGCGTTCAGTGGCGGCGATGCGAGAGGCCATGTCGGTGACTTTTCTGCATTGGGGCATCCATGCCTGGGCTATCTATGCCGTGGTTGGGCTGTCACTTGCCTATTTCGGCTATCGCTACAACCTGCCCCTAACCATCAGATCGGGGCTTTACCCATTGCTCAAGGAGCGCATCAACGGACCGATCGGTCACGCCGTCGATATTTTTGCCATCGTCGGCACAATATTTGGCTTGGCAACATCCATGGGTGTTGGTGTTAACCAGATTAATTCGGGCCTCAATTTCCTGTTCGGCGTACCAGTCGAACCGTATGTTCAATTGCTGATCATCGCTGGCGTCACCGGGCTTGCCATCCTGTCCGTGGTCAGCGGGCTCGACAAAGGCGTGCGGATTGTGTCGGAGATCAATCTTCTGGTTGCGATCACCCTCATGCTCTTCGTGCTGGTGGTCGGTCCGAGTGGGGCACTATTCCGCGATCTGGTGCAAAATCTTGGATTGTATCTCGACAGCATCGTGCTGCGCACATTCAACATCTACGCCTATGAACCCACCCCCTGGATCGATGCCTGGACGCTGTTTTATTGGGCCTGGTGGATTTCATGGTCGCCGTTTGTCGGCATGTTCATCGCCCGCATCTCTCGCGGTCGTTCGGTGCGCGAATTTATCACCGCAGTGCTGTTTATTCCCGCTGGCTTCACCTTCATCTGGATGACCGTGTTTGGAAACACGGCGATCTCGATCGACACCGGGATAGCAGCGGGTGCGCTCGGAACCGCCATCGCCAACGATCTTTCCGTTGGCCTGTTCGCGTTCTTCACTTACCTGCCATTTCCCGCGGTGACCTCGACCCTGGCTGTTATCCTGGTTGCGACCTTTTTCGTCACCTCCGCAGACTCAGGTTCATTGGTGGTGGACGCGATCGCCGCTGGGGGCCGAACCGAGACGACCACACTGCAGCGCGTCTTCTGGTGCGCTTTCTCCAGCGTGGTGGCAGGTGTCCTACTGGTCGCGGGCGGCGTCGGTGCGCTGCAATCGGTGACGATCGCCAGTGCCCTGCCTTTCGTGATCGTCATCCTTGCCCTGCTCTGGTCCCTGTTGAAGGGGATGCGTGCCGACATTGCCCAGCAACGCACTCAGCATCTTTCGAGCCGAGTGGTCCCAGCACAACCGGCGGCCGGCGTTACCTGGCAACGTCGACTGACCTTGCTGCTGCGTGCGCCCAGCGAGTTGGAGGTTCAAGAGTTCATCCGCGTTCAGGTCCGGGCTGCTCTGTCGCAGGTGGCGGCGGAACTGACGGCAAGGAACCGGCCAAGCATCGTGGAAGATGGTGATAATGGCGGCGTTTCGCTGCGGTCTCCCGCTGAGGGCGTTCGCGATTTCGTTTATGGCGTATCATTGTCCGATCATCCCGTGGCGGGGCTTTCCCAGCGCAGTGTCGCCAAGCCGGAGATGCGCTACGAAGCGCGTACCTACTTTTCCAATGGCAGTAGCGGTTATGATCTGATGGGGATGGCGCCCGAACAGATCATTGCCGACGTTTTGGCTCAGTTCGAGCGTTATCTCGCTTTGGTGAAGTCACCAGACGTGCAACTGGTCCATGGAGCCCCCGAGCACCAAAGTGGCGGATGACCTTGTCGCTGACAACGGGCATGTCGGAGCTGACCTTGGACGCACGTGACGAAGAGGTGCATCCTGAGGCGGCGGTCGCGCCTGGCTTCCTCACCACTCATGCTGCGCAGGTCTTCAATCGTCGCGCTGATGAGGCGTTGCGGACGCATGGGCTGTCGCTGGCATTGCTGGCACCGCTCTTGCTGATCCATTGGAAAGGGCCAATGCTGCAGCGTGACCTTGTGCGGCACTCGGCGGTGCGGCAGCCAGCCATGGTTGCCGTGCTGGGCAAACTCGAGCATCTCCAACTGGTCAAGCGCGCGGCGGTGGCAACTGACCGACGCGCTGCGCTGATCGAGCTTACGGCAGCCGGCAGAGACGCTGCGTCTCGTGGCGGCGACATCCTGCGCAGGCTGAACCAGGCGGGACTGGACGGTTTCTCCGATGGGGAGATTGCCTTGCTGGTCGGCCTGGTCCGACGGTTCAGCGACAATCTTCTGAAGGCACCTGCAACGAAATATCAGAGGTGATGTTATTGGATCATCGGGAGATGATCGCATGAGCAAACGCATTCTGATTTCGGGCGCCAGCGTCGCCGGCAACACTGCCGCCTATTGGCTCGGCAAGCTGGGCTTCGAGGTTTCCGTTGTCGAAAAGTGGCCCGACTTTCGCAAGGGCGGGCAGAATATAGACGTGCGCGATGTCGGCCGCGATGTCTTGCGTCGCATGGGGCTCGACCAGGCGGCACTTGATCGCGGCACTAGGGAAGAAGGTACGGCCTGGATCGACCACGAGGGTGAGGTCGTCGCCGAATTCGTCACCGAGGAGCTCGGCGCGGACGGTCCGACAGCGGAGCTGGAAATCCTGCGCGGCGACCTGGCCGAACTGCTTTATGTTGAGGCCAAGAAGCAGTGCGACTTCCGCTTCGGCGACAGCATTACCCGTATTGATGATCGCAGGGACGGGGTTGAGGTTCATTTCAAGACCGGCGGACGTGAGGCTTTTGACGCTGTCATCATCGCAGAAGGCGTGGGCTCAGCCTCGCGCGAGCTGGTGTTTCCCGGGGAGAACGACCCACGCTGGATGGATCTGACCATCGGCTACTTCACCATCCCCCGGGCCCCCGATGATGACCGCATGTGGCGCTGGTACAATGCCACGCATGGACGCAGCATTTCGCTGCGGCCCGACGATCACGGCACCGCACGGGCCATGCTTTCGATCCGTAAGCCCAGTGAAGGCGAAGAGGATTGGGACGAGGAGCGGCAGCGTGCTTATCTCAGAGATCAATTCAGAGACGCCGGGTGGAAGGCGGACCGTGTGCTAGCGGGACTCCAAACAACGGACGACTTTTACTTCGATGTGTTGCGCCAGGTGCGGCTTGAAAAATGGTCCAAGGGCCGCGTCGTGCTGCTTGGCGACGCCGCGTGGTGCGCGACGCCCATGGCGGGCGTCGGCGCGACTCTGGCTGTCACTGGGGCCTATGTCCTCGCCCAGGAAATGGCACGGCATAGCGACCTGCCGGCGGCATTTACGGCGTATGAGCAAAACATGCGCCCGATGGTGGAGGAGGGGCAGGGGGTACCAAAATTTGGTACCAAGATGATGAACCCGCAAACGTCCATAGGCATCAAGTTCTTGCACACGGCGCTTCATCTCGCCAGCATGCCGCCGGTCAAGACGGTGATGGGCAAGGCGTTTTCGCGAAAGCTCAAGACGCCCGATCTGGATGCGTATGACCAGCTCTAAGGCTCCGTGGCCGGCAATGCAGAGGGCGCTGAACAAACCCTGCAAGGTAGCGGCTACGGCCGCGTCATTTACTCACACGCGCTAGGCTACAACCTGGCAACGAGTGTCGCACCAGGCGGTAGCGCGGGTTGCTTTTAAGAGGTTCGTGCATGACGACCCAGAGCGCGCCAGATGGTGACGCTAGCGGCTTGAGCAAGGGAGAAGGCCGCACCCAGCGCCGTTTCCAGTGCCTCGATCTGCCTGGCGACGGTTGGCTGCGTCAGTTCGAGCCGCCTGCTCGCCCCCGATAGCGAGCCATCCTCGATGACGGCCAGCACCGTGGGGTACAATGACCAGCTGGGGTCGGTGCTCATCTATTTGCGTATAGCATCACCACGCATTTGAGCAATTCCTGTTCTGCTGCCGCGGGCGCAACTTGGCTTCATTGCGGCAAGAGGACAGAAGCATGAGTGGTTTGACGGTGGTATTTGGCGGTGGCGCGATTGGCCGCTTGGTTGTTGAAGCCTTGGCGGCCCGTGGCGACCAAGTGCGGCTGGCGCAGCGCAGCCAGCCCGCCACTCTTCCGGCTGGCGTGGAGCATCGCGCCTGTGATGTGTTGAACGCGCAGGCCGTGCTTGAGGCGGTTGCCGGCGCGGAACAGGTGGTATTGGCGGTGGCCTTTCCCTATGACGCACGCGTGTGGCGCACGTCCTGGCCCTTGGCTATGACCAACATTCTGGCGGCATGCGAAGCTGCGGGCGCGCGGCTGGTGTTCATCGACAACCTTTATCAGCTTGGCCCCCAGACCGCTCCGCGCCACGAGGACATGGCTTTAAGCAATGCTGGCGAAAAGGCTGCCATACTGGCCGATGTTTCACGCCTGTGGCTGGCTGCACGGAAACGCGTACACACCGCCGCTCTGCGCTGCTCGGATTTTTACGGTCCTGGTGTTGGCCATTCTCATCTGGGAAGTTCTGCGCTGGGGGAACTTGCCAAGGGCAAGCCGGCTCAATTGATGGTGCCGCCCGATATGCCCCATGATTTCGCCTATGTGCCCGACATCGCACGTGCCGTGATTACGTTGCTTGATGCGCCTGATGATGCCTTTGGGCGGGCCTGGAACATGCCGTGTGCTCCTATTCAGACGCCCCGCCAACTGTTGGCAATCGGCGCCGAGGCGCTTGGCAAGCCTCTCAAGCTCCTGGCCATCCCGATGTGGCTCATGCCGCTCGTGGGACGCTTTTACCGACTCGCGCATGAAGTGCTCGATGTCGGCTTCACCTGGGACCGACCGTATGTGGTTGATACAAGTGCCTTCACGCAGCGCTTCGGCTTCAACGCAACGCCGTTCAGCGTCGGCATGCCTGCTGCGGCACTCTCCTTCGCGACACAGGCTTGAGAAGGCGTTGAGACGCTCCAAAAGTCTCAACGCCCGGTTGTCGACTTACTTCAGCACAGTATCGAGTTCATCGAGCACGTGGTTCATGGCCGCAAAGGTGGTGGGATAAACATAGAACCGGTCCATGGAGATGAACTGGCCGTTCTGCGCCGCCGTGAGGAAAGCACGGTAGCCCGGGGCGACTTGGTCGAGCTGCTCCATCATCGTTGTTGCGGTTTCCCCCTGATCGGCGATGTGGGTGGTGAAGATATAGTCACTGTTGAGCTCGCCGATCACTTCGGCGCTGAAGTTGGCTTCCTGACTGCCTGCGGGCACCCGATCCGTAATGGCGGCGTGCACAAAGCCCAGATCTTCCAGCACGGTGGTTTGCGCACCATAGTTGCGGAAGATGCGCAGATCACCGTCTTCGGGATTGGGCGTCATGGCCACATAGGTTGGCGTTTCGCCGCCGGGGAACAGCTCCGCCTTTGCCGCCTGCACGCGTGCCTGGTAGGCGCCGTGCAAGTCATCGAACTTTTCGGTGCGGTTCACCCATTGGGCAAGGTCAGCATAGTTGTCGAGCGGTGCGCGACCGTTCTGCGGATCGAACATTACCGTCGGTGCGATGGCTGCCAATTGTTCGCGGTAGTCAAGCGTGTCGCCCACATTGCCGATGATAAGATCGGGCTTGAGTTCGGCGATCATTTCCATGTTGAGCTCGCCATGTACTGATGCCATGGCGATGTCGTCAAAGCCGAGGTCATAGAGTTCGCGACCGCTGCGAATGAAATAGGTGCCGTCTTTGGCCAGTCGCCCGCTCGAGCCGACGAGATTGGCGCCAAGCTCGTGGGTCATGACCGTTGCGGTCCAATCGTGCAGCGACACGATGCGCAGTGGCTCGGCCGGAATTGTGACCTCAAAACCGGAATGGTCGGTGATCGTGCGGGTATCCTGGGCCCAGGCGGGCAGGATCAAGCCGAACAGAATGGCAGCGGCAAAAGTTAAGCGCATCAAGAACTCCTGTGGAACGAAGAAAAGCGGCTGCTTATTGCAGCGGCGAGGATGAAGGAGGGGACGCCCACCACGGCAACCATGATGCCGGCTGACACCATGATGGGAGAAAACAGGGAGCGGCCGACGGTGTCGGCCCAAAGAAGGATCAGCCCGCCGCAACCCATAGAGGTCAACAGCACCTCGGTGGGACGCTCACCCACGATGGCCCGCGCGACATAGGCCGACATCAGCCCCACGAACGCGACAGGACCGCAAGATGCCACGACGGGGGCGGCGAAGGCGGCGGCAAGCAACACGTACCAGGCGGACACCAGCTTGGCCCGCACGCCGAGCGCTTGGGCCGCTTCGGCGCCCAAAAGCATCGGCATCAGCATGCGGCTGGTCAGAAGGCTCAGCGGCAGCAGCATTGCGCACCACACCGCAAGCAGGTGGAAGTCCGCTCGGTCCACGGTAGAGAGAGTGCCCCGTGACCAGGTCATCAGCCGGGCAAAATCCAAGGTCGAGCCGGCCACAAGCATCATCTCGATGGCGCCGCCGAGCACGATATTGATGCTGAGCCCGACAAGGATGATGCCGCCACTGGACAGGACGCGTCGTCCCAGACCCAGCACCAACATGGCTGTTCCCAAGGCTCCGGCCAAGGCGATCAGGCTCAATGTGCTGCCCGGCACGAGCGTCCAGAAAAATGTGGCGCCAATCACGGCGAGTGCTGCCCCATCTGCCAAGCCCAGAATGCCCGGATCGGCCAGACCATTGCGTGAAACCACCTGCAGCAGATAGCCCGATGCTGCCATCATCGCCCCGGCCAGCAACGCAACCAGGATGCGCGGCAGGCGGAATTGCCCGATTGTACGGGCAGGACCCTCCAGGCTTTCGGGTGCCTGCAGGAGAGCTGCCAAAGCGTCTTGCAGACGAGTTGGCGTCGTCCCGATGTTCAGCGCTCCATAGGCGCTCAAAGTTATCGCGGCGAGGAGCACGACTGCGGCAACGATGAACCGTAGGCTTACCGGCATGCTGACCAAGAGCGGCAAGCGAAGAACGAGGATCGTGTTCATGTTGCGCGCCGGTGCTGGTTGGACACCACCAAAAAAAGAAACACTGCGCCACCGGCCAAACCCATGATGGTGCCGACATTGAGGACGCGGGGCGCAAGCAGCAGCCGGGCCAGCAGGTCGGCGCAGACCAGCACCGTGCCGCCGCCCCAAATGCAGGTCCACAAGGGCAGCCGGCCGATCTCGCCGACAAAGATGCGGGCGATATGGGGCATGACCAGTCCGACAAAGCCGACCGGCCCGACCACCGTCACGGCGCTGACAGCCAGCACGATCGCGGTCAAAAGCGTGGTGCCATAGATCAAGCGCACATCGACGCCCAGCATGGCGGCTTGTTCGTCACCCAGGACCAGAATGTCCACCGCACGGGAGAGAAGCGCGGCCGCAATCAGGCCGATCAAGCCAAGGGGCGCCATGGGAGCGAGTGACTGGTAATCGAAGTTGCCAATGTCGCCGACGATCCATCCAATGATGTTGCCGAAGCGGTCCGGATCGAGTGAAAGAACAAAGGCTGTCAGCGACGAAAACAGCACGCCGACCATAGATCCGGACAAAACGAGGTTGAGCCGTGGATCATTGCCCCCTCGCAGCGTGAGGCTGATGGCGAAGGTCAGGGCGATGGCACATAGGCCGCCCAGAAGCGCGGGAAAGAACAAGCCTGCGCCGCTCAACCCGAAAAGAAGTACGCCGAGCACCACGAAGTTGGTCGCACCGGCATTGATGCCCAGTGTGGACGGGGAAACGAGCCCGTTCTGCATGATCTTTTGCAGAAGGAAACCCGCCGAGGCGAGCGCTGCGCCAGCGTAGATGGCCACAATTAGGCGGGTGAGACGCTGGAACACGACGACCACATGAGCGTAGTTGGCGGGATCAAAGGCGATCAAGGCATGAAGGATCGTTGCTGGCGGAAGCGGCGTTGCCCCCAGCGACAGATGGAGCACGCTCAGCGCTACAAGCAGGGCGGGCGCTGCCACGATGGCCGTTTGCCGCGTCACCGCACTTGGCTTTCGGGCACGTGAAAAACGGCGCCATGTCCCGCAAGAGTACGAGTACGCACGTCAAAGACTTGCGCGATGCTGTCCTGGGTCAGCACGCGGTCGGGCATGCCGCTGGCGACAAGGCGTCCTTTGTGCATCAGGGCTACGGTGTCGGCGAATAGGGAGGCTTGGGTGAAATCGTGCAGGACAGCCACCACTGTGCGACCGGCGCGCGCCTGAGCCTGGGCTTGTTCGAGAATGCCGTACTGGTATTTGAGATCAAGAAAGGTGGTGGGCTCATCAAGGAGCAGGACGGCGGCATCCTGGGCCAGGGTCATTGCCATCCTTGCGCGCTGCAATTGCCCACCCGAGAGTTGCCCGACCGGACGGTTGCGCAGTGCTGATACCTGCATCGCTTCAAGAGCTGTCTCTATTCTCTGCTCGTCTTCTGCTGAGCGGCGGGACAGCAATGTTTGATGCGCGAAACGTCCCATTGCGACGAGGTCGTAAACGCTGATGCCAGCGGGCGGAGCACCTTGTTGGGTCAGAAGGGCAACCTGCTGCGCGAGGGTGCGGCGCGACAGATGCTGGATATCGGTGTCCCCGAAGGTGACGGTGCCCGTTGATGGACGCAGGAGACCGGCCATCAGCTTGAGCGTCGTGCTCTTGCCGCACCCATTCGGTCCAACGATCGCCAAGAACTGTCCCGGTTTAGCAACCAAGTCGAGCTTGTCGAGCACAGGCTGTGCCCCAAACTTAAACTGAACCTGGCGCAACGAAATGGCAGCAGTGTTGGGCACAGGAACTCAAGCTCGTGATGCGAAAGGTGACGCCGGAAGATCGCGTCGAATGGTTCAGCACCGCTAGCGTAACGATATTATGATTTCAATAGTCAAGTTATAGGGGTGGCGGCAGCATTGGCGTCGCTGTTGGCCAAAAGCGTCGTCAATGACGGGGGTCCTTGCCCCCCATTGCGACGACCTGCCACACATGCCGCTGTTGCCAGTGGCAAACGCGAGGGCCCTGCATTCTGGTATGCTCCCTGATGGGGAGATTTGGCTTACTGCGGGGCGGGGCGCTTGGAGCTGAAGTCACCTGCTCGCTTAAGGCCCAACGGCCGAGATGATCTGGCCCAGCAATGCATGAACGTCGTCGCGATGGCCGGTGCTTGCCGAGGGGCTGTTTTCATCGGAGGTCATGACCACGGTGAGGTCCAGACTGGGTACGATATAGAGCATCTGCCCGCCATAGCCCCAGGCATAGCGCACCTCTTCATCGGCGATGGTGCGGAGGAACCAGCCATAGCCATATCCATCGCCGGAATAGCGCGAGGTGGTCCGTGGTTGCCAGGACGTTTCAATCCAATCCTCTGGGAGGATGCGATCGCCATTGGGTGACAAGCCGCCGTTGCGATAGACTTCACCAAAGGCCAGCAGCGATCGCGGACTCATCGCCATCTGGTTGCCGCCAAGGTAGATGCCCTGAGGATCGCGCTCCCAATCGGCAATCGAGAAGTCGTCAACAGCGAGCCATTCGCGCGCCAGGGCAAGTGTCGACTGGCCAGACTCTTTCGTGAGGATCGCCGAAAGGAGGTGGCTTGATCCCGTTGAGTATTGCATGGCGCCGCCAGGATTGGCCACGAATGGCTGCGCAAGGGCGAACTGAACCCAGTTGGCGCTCGCGACCCAACGGCCATAATTGGGGCCTGATGTGGGTTCGAGCCCGGCTTGCATGGACAGAAGATCGCCGATGGTGATGTCGGCGATGCGCCGATCGGGATCGTCCGGCAGTTCATCTGCCAATACGGGTGCAATCGGCTGATCAACGCCCTGAAGAATGTTCTTGTCGATGGCAATGCCGACAAGTGCGGAGATAATGGTCTTTGATGCCGATTTGATATTGGTAGGGTCGGACACCACGCTGCCGTCATAGCCGCGCTCGGCCAGCGTCTCGCCGTCTTGAGCGATGATGACCGTTTCCAGGGGATCAAGCTCGGCGGCTTGGTCCAGAATGGTTTCAAGCTCCTCCAAAACAGCGCTGTTGTTGCTTTGCGCGTGAGCCGTCGAGGATAGCGCCAAAAGACCACCCATGATGCAGAGGTTTATCTTAAGGCGTGTGGGGCTGAGATTTTTCATAAAAAGGTAAGGCGGGGATGGCCGAACGGTTCCGCCCTCAAACCGATGTCGGATGCTGGTTGAGCTGTCTGCAGGAGATCGCGGGTGGCGATTGCATCAATACTTGTTCCTGCGCGTTGTGGTTCATCAAACAGGAGAACGACAATGTCGATCGCACAGCAGATCAAGGAACATGCGGAAGTTATCGGCGCCGATGGTGTACATATTGGAACCGTTGATCACGTCGATGGTGCGCGCATTAAGCTCACCAAAAAAGACAGTGGCGAAGGGTCTCACGAAGGCCATCACCATTACATTCCTTTGAGCCTGGTTGCCGATGTGGAAGGCGATAAGGTGAGGCTTTCGGCGAATGCTGATGTCGCGGTGGCTCACGAAGAAGAAGAGGGTGGCGAGCAGGCCTAAACGCCCTCACCCACCCAACAGCCCGCCCGGGACCCCGCGGCGGGCTGTTTCATGCGCGGGTAAGGCAGCGGCACACCGAAACGCGATTTCATCAACCCCGCTGGGCAGGCTGGCATTGGATCTCACCGGAAACTGAACGTTGCGAGTGGAGGTGGCTTAGACCTCTGCCTTCCAAAACAAAGGGTGATGCGATAGAGGCTGAGCGATTTTTGCCAGAGATCCAGCCTTGGAAACTATGTCGCGCCAAGAACTAGAAGCTGAAATCACGCGGCTTCGCGCTCGCGAGAGCGAGGTTGACCGTGCGCTTGGCCGAAACGCTGTTTTCGACAGCGCCGTGGATTTCGCCATCGTTGTTTGTGACCCGGCGGGTATCGTCACCGACTGGAATCTGGGTGCCCAACGCACGATGGGCTGGGCGGCCGAGGAGATGATCGGCCAAACGGCGCACCGGTTCTTCACACCGGCGGACAATGCCATCGGCCGCGTCGAGACGGAAATGTCGCTGGCGCTCGAAAATGGTGCCGCTTCCGACGAGCGCTGGCATATGCGCAAGGATGGCTCGACATTCTGGGCCTCCGGGGAAATGATGCCGCTGCGCGGCGAGGATGGCGGCCTCAAGGGCTTTGTCAAAATCCTGAGGGATCGCACCAAGCAGCGCAATGCGGGCGAGCGCCTCAGGGTGAGCGAGGAGCGCCTGAGGATCATTCTTGATGCCGTGGAAACGGCGTTCGCCATCGTCGAAGTCAAATTCGACGGTGATCGCCCGATCGATTATCGTTTCCTTGAAACCAATCCGGCTTTCGCGAAACAGTCAGGCGCCGATCTGCGGGGCAAATGGGTCAGCGAATACGCGCCTGATCTCGAACCGTTCTGGTTTGAAACCTACGGCCGTGTTGCCGCGACCGGCGAGCCGGCGAACTTTGAGAGCTACGCCAATACTTTCAATCGATGGTTCGACGTTCGGGCCATTCGTGTCGGCCTGCCGGCCGAGCGCCAAATTGCCATCATTTTCAATGACGTGACACAGCGCAAGGCGATGGAAGAACAGCGCGTTCTGCTGCAGCGGGAACTGGTTCATCGGGTGAAGAACAGCATGGCGGTGACCAGCGCCGTGGTGACCGCCAGCATGCGTCACGCCACCTCGCTTGATGAGGCGCGAGAAACGATTTCGGCGCGGATCGAGGCACTGGCGCGTAGCCAGTCGTTGATCAACCGCACCGAGGGCGACGCGGACGTCGCTGCTGTCGTGGGCGAGGCCATCGCGCCCTTTGTGGAGAACACGAGCCGATTGTCGGTGGAGGGTCCGGCGGTGACCGTCTCCAGCCAGCAGGCGGTCGGCATTTCCCTTGCGATCTATGAGCTTGCGACCAATGCCTCAAAATATGGTGCGCTCAGCGTTCCGGACGGGCATGTTGCCGTCTGGTGGAGCTTGGGCAGCGACAGTGTTTTTGAGTTCCGATGGAGCGAAACGGGTGGTCCGCCGGTGACGCAGCCGAGCCGGGTGGGATTTGGCTCGCGGCTGACCAATCGCATCGTTCCGGCGTATTTCTCGGGAACAGGGGAAACCCGCTACGACGCTGACGGGCTCCAATATGTGTTGCATGGGGTCGCGCGCGGCGGAGCGGAAGAAGCAGCGCTTGGCCCCTGAATGGGTTCTGCCCCACGTCAATGGTTGGGTAGGACATCGGCGTAGTGGCATGCGGTCAGGAGTGCGGTGTTGCCGTGCGCCACCAACTGTGGCGCTTCTGCTGCGCACTTCTCTGTCGCCTTCCAGCATCGCGTGCGGAAGCGACAGCCGCTGGGCGGGTTGGAGGGGCTGGGCAGGTCGCCTTCGAGCACGATGCGCTTGCGCTTGCCGCGCAGGGTTGGGTCCGGAGTCGGTACGGCTGACAGCAGCGCCTGCGTATAGGGGTGCCGCGGGGCGGAAAAGATCTCGCCCGTCGGCCCCGTTTCGATGATGCGCCCCAGATACATAACCATGACGCGGTCCGAGACGTGACGAACGACTGCCAGGTCATGGGCTACAAACAACATTGCCAGGTTTCGCTCCTTGCGGAGGCGGGCGAGGAGGTTGATGACCTGCGCCT
>CAKTFF010000007.1 GCA_934553185.1 uncultured Devosia sp. | reverse complement strand
TCGCGGCGCAGACAGGTCACATGCAACAGCACATCGGCCAAGCCGTTGTCGGGTACAATGAAGCCAAAGCCCTTACCGGCATCAAACCACTTGATGGAACCGGCAATCTCGATTGTATCGAGCTCGGAGTCGCCCGCTGCTGTTTCAGCTTGCAGCCTATCGGCCGCCGTGGCTGCAGCCTCGGCTGTGTCGCCCGTGAACTTGGCCCCCATCGTCTAACTGCCCTCGCACTCGCCTCGCCGCCGCGAGGTACTCAACTCAACAGTGTGCCACTGTGTCCGATTCAGGCTCTGTTGTTAAGAGTCTGTTTAAGAAAGGGCCGGTTGCCGATCGTGGCGGTGCTTGCTAGGCCAAGCACCTGCCAAGCGGCAAGGAGAACACCATGAAATACCTTCACACGATGGTCCGCGTCACCGACGTCGATGCCAGCCTCAGGTTCTATTGCGAAGGTCTCGGCCTTGAGGAAGTGCGGCGCACGGAGAACGAAAAAGGCCGGTTCACCCTTATCTTTCTGCGCGCGCCCGGCGATGCCGGTGGCGAGGTGGAACTCACCTATAACTGGGACCCCGAGGAATATACCGGAGGCCGCAATTTCGGGCATCTCGCTTACCGCGTGGCCAACATCTACCAGCTCTGCCAACACCTAATGGACATGGGCGTGGTCATCAATCGGCCGCCCCGCGATGGCCATATGGCCTTTGTCCGTTCACCCGATGGCATATCGGTGGAATTGATCCAGGACGGCACTCTCGATCCACAGGAACCATGGTTGTCCATGCCCAATATCGGCAAGTGGTAGCTTCCGTTTACCTCTCGCTAACCATGGTGCTTAGCGCCTGGTTAGCGAAGCCGGCATTATTTTAGCAGCTTCAACTATTGCACCCTCTTGTTGCGCTTGAGCAACAGGGCTGCTGGAAGCTGCCATGTTCATTCGCTTTCGCCTGATTCTTGTTGCCGCTGCGTGCGCGATGGCGCTGACGGGCTGCATGCCCATGGCCATGTTCGCCAGTTCGAGCGGCGCAGGCTATAGCGGCAAGAAGAACGACTGGGGTACCTATGTCGCGAGCAATGAGGTGAATGCCTTTTGCATCACCCCCAAGCTGCGCTTCTTGATCTGGGAGTTCGAAGGCTATTTTGGCCGCAAGGTCATCATGAACTCTGGATATCGCGACAACCAGCACAACAGTGCTGCTGGTGGTGCCGATAACTCCTACCACACCCGCTGCATGGCAGCGGATTTCTATATTCCCGGCGTCGACAAGAGCCAACTGATCGCCTTCGCCATGAGCCTCGAGAGCGTTGGCGGGCTGGGCTGCTATCCCGGACGGCAGTTCATCCACGTGGATGTGCGCGATCGTCCGCGTGGTTACACCAGGCCGGTGACATTCTCGGGCTGTTGAAAAATTTGGACTTTAGGTGCGGGAGGGGTTGCGCATCACAAAGCACCCAATTATACGACCACCAGCGCTTAAGCGCCCTTCGTCTATCGGTTAGGACGGCACCCTTTCACGGTGCAGAGAGGGGTTCGACTCCCCTAGGGCGTACCACTTCCTTTTGGAAGTTATGGTGTTTTTTGAGCCAGACGTTTCTTGGTCCGCGCCCATCGTCTATCGGTCAGGACGGCACCCTCTCACGGTGCAGAGCGGGGTTCGATTCCCCGTGGGCGTACCAGGAACTCTCCCTCTTCCCGCAGCAAGATTGAGGCCATCGCGCTATGCGATGACCCCTGCCCCGATGTGATGGCGCCCGATCGGCACGATCATGGGCGTGTCCGACACTGGATCGATCAAGACGCGTGATGCCATGCCGAACACGTCGGCGATCACCGATTCCGTAACGACGTGGGACGGCCTGCCTTCGGCAACCAGGCGGCCTTTTTTCATCGCGACGATATGGTCGGCATAGCGACAGGCGAGGTTCAGGTCGTGAAGAACGACCACGACGGTGCGCCCACCATGCTTGACGAGATCGGTGAGCAAATCCAGCACCTCGACCTGATGGTTGATGTCGAGAAAGGTCGTAGGCTCGTCAAGCAGCAGGAGATCGGTTTGCTGTGCGAGAGCCATGGCAATCCACACACGCTGGCGCTGGCCGCCCGAAAGCTCATCCACGGCACGGTCAGCCAAGTCCAGCGTGTCCGTGGCGCGCAAAGCTTCGGCAACGGCCGCATCGTCCTCAGCCGTCCAGCGGCGGAACCAGCCCTGATGGGGGTAGCGTCCACGGCCCACTAGGTCGGCCACCACGATGGCGTCGGGGGCGATAGGCGATTGCGGCAGGACGCCGAGCATGGTGGCGACTTCACGCGTCGGCATCTGGTGGATAGGCTTGCCATCGAGGTAAACGGCGCCGCGCGTCGGCGTGAGCAAACGCGCCAATCCACGCAGCACCGTGGATTTGCCGCAGGCATTGGCACCAACGATCACGGTGAGCTTACCGGGCGGGATGGTTAGGCTGAGATCATCGACAACCTTGCGCTCGCCATAACCGAGGTCGATGCCTGCGGCGAGCAACTGGTGGTTCATTGTCATCGTGGTTCCCCGATCATCAATTTACGCGCCCTGCCCTGTTGGACACGGCAAGGAGCCATAAAAGGAAACAGGCCCCAAAGACACCCGTTACGACGCCGACCGGCAATTGCACGGAAGGCAAGGCGTGCTGCGCCACAAGGTCCGAGCCAAGCATCACCAGGGCTCCGACCAGCGCAGATTGTGTGAAGCCATCGCCGCTGCCAGCCAAAAGACTGCGGGCAATCGGGCCGCTGACAAAGGCCACGAAGGTCACAGGGCCAACGGCGGCTGTGGCAAAAGCCGCGTAGGCGACCGCCACCAAGATCAATCCCAGGCGCACGAACTCGACCTTGACGCCAAGGGCCTTGGCGGTGTCGTCTCCAAGCTGGAGCGCCCTCAGCGCGCGCGTGAGCACCACGGTCATAGGCAGCAGGACCACCATCGCCAGCGCAAGGGGTGCGAGATCATTGCCCGTAGTCGCATTGAGGCTCCCCACGAGCCAGGCCAAAGCCTGTTGCACCTCAACCAGCCGCGCCCGCGTGAACACGTAGGACATCACGGCGCTCATGATAGCCGCCATGCCGATACCAATCAGCACGACGCGGTAGCTTGTGACGCCACCGCGCCAGGAAAGGGCATAGATCACGAGCGCCGTCAGCACCGCGCCGAGGAGTGCGCCAAGCGACACGGCGATGCCGGTGAAGCCGAACAGGATGATGCACACCACCGCCGAAGCGCTGGCCCCGTGCGAGATGCCGATTATATCAGGACTTGCCAGAGGGTTACGCAGAAGAGTTTGGAAAATGAGTCCGGACAGGGCAAAGGCAGCGCCGGTCAATACTGCCAGCACAGTTCGCGGCAGACGCACGTTGAGAACGATGAAATCGACGCCTTTGTCGGTCAATCCCGTAAACGGCGACAACAGGGACTGGACGACGCCCGCTGGCGGCACCGGGTAGTCTCCAAGGTACAGTGCTGTGGCAAAGGTAAGCAACAGCAGGAAGCCAAGACCAAGGGTGACAGAACGGCGCCTGTTCGCGAGGCGCATATGGATGTCGCTCAGTGGTGCTAGCGCTTGTGCGGTGACCATCAGAGACTTGCCAGCTTGCGGCGGCGGACTAGGGCGATGAAAAAGGGCGCGCCAAGCAGCGCGGTGACAATGCCGACCTGGACTTCACCGGGCGGCGCAACCACCCGCCCGATAATGTCGGCACCCAGCAGCAGGATGGGTGCCATCAGCATCGAATAGGGCAAGATCCAGCGGTAGTTCGGACCGGTGATCGCGCGGGCAACATGGGGCACCGTCAGCCCGATAAAGGCGATGGGACCGGCGGCGGCGGTTGCCCCACCTGCGAGGATCACCGCAGAGATGCCGGCCACGGCGCGCGATCGCCCCACATTCTGACCAAGCGCACGTGCAACATCCTCGCCCATCGACAAGCCATCGAGCATGCGGCCGCTCATCAGCGCCATCAAAATGCCGGCCGCAAGGAAAGGCGCGACCTGCAACGCGACATCGATGTCGCGGCCGACCAGCGATCCCACCTGCCAGAACCGGATTTCGTCCAGCGTGCGCGGACTGGTCAGCAGGATCGCGCTGGTGACCGACTGCATGGCCGCCGTCATCGCTGCACCCGCCAAAGCCAGCTTGATCGGGGTCGCGCCTTCCCGACCGAGTGACGCGACGCTGTAAACCACCAGCATGGCTACAGCAGCGCCAAGAAAGGCGAGCCAGACATACTGTCTGAGTTCACCAAGCCCAAGAACGGCAACGCCGAGCACCACGAAAACAGCGGCCCCGGAATGGATGCCCAGGATGGCCGGATCGGCCAATGGGTTGCGGGTCGCGCCCTGCAGCACGGCGCCGGAGAGCCCCAGGGCAAAACCGACGAGAAGGCCCACCAAAGTCCTTGGCAGCCGCAGGTCCCAGATGATCAAATGATCGCTCGATGTCGGATCGAAAGCAAACAGCGCCGCCCACACGGTTTCAAGGCTGACCGGCCGCGCACCGACCGTGATGGACAAGAAGGCAACGCACAGCACAGCTCCAAACAGCGCCAGGAGACCGAGCATGAGCGCGGCCTCCCTAGTCTTGTTCATATCGGACGATGCCTGCGACATGGCTATTCGGTTAGGTTCTCGTCGGCGGCATTGATGGTGGCCGTGATCTTGGTAAGTTCATCGGCGTAAGCGCCGTAGTTGCGCAGCCAGAAGGCCGGCCAATCCGTCACAGCCCCTGCCTTGGCCGCTTCCATCAGCATCCAGGTTGGCTGGGTCTTGGTTGTTTCCATGGTCGTGGTCGATCGATTATCCACCATGAGCAGGTCGGGTTGGTACTTGTCGGCATTTTCCCACGACAGGGTTTCCCAATAGCCGCGATCGTCTGCCACTTCCGGATCAACGAGGTTGAGGCCCCAGGCGCGGAAATCCATGAGTTCGGCAGCACCGGCGACAGCAGCGACATAGAGTGCGTCCGGACCGGGCCACACAGCCATGGCGGTCAGGTTCGGCTTGGCTGCTGTTGCCGCCTCAAAGTCAGCCTTGGCCTTTTCAAATGCCGCCTTGTCCTGGGCGATCGCAGGGGCGCTGAGATCAGCGCCCAGGCTCTGCGCCAAGGCTTCATAATCTTCGATTAGGGTGACCACAGAGTTGCCCTGGGTCACGCCGGTGATTGGTGCCAAGGGGCTCAGGCCGGTTTCAGCGTTTTCCCCACCACTCCACGTCCCATCGAGTGGCCAATATTCAGCGATGATGAGTTGCGGATCGAACGCTGCGGCTTTTTCGATGTCCACCTCGCCCCAAGCTTGGCCAATAATTTCGATGCCGGACAGGTCCAATCCTTCAAGCGCTTTGGCATCTGCAACAGCACTATCGGCGTAGATCGCAACAGGACGAATACCCAAGGGAATAAGGCCCGCCGCCGCGTCTTGGCTGGCAATGATGCGGGTCGGCACTTCCTCAAGCGTTACCGTCTGTCCGGTGCTATCGGTGAAAGTCCATTGCTCGGCAGAAGCGATCGTTGGCAGGAACGCGAATGTAGCTGCAGTTGAAACAAGCAGGATCGTCTTGGACATGGCGCCCGGTCTCATCAAGTGGCTGAAAACGGCGCTACCTAATTGCGCATAACCTGATCAGTCAAGTCATGTTTGCTGCAGGTGTGCCGCTTACCTCATGCTTGAGACCAAGGCTGCTTTCGTGCTGTGTTGCCTCTGACCTTTATGGAACTGATAATGCAAACTGGCACGGCCTGGATTATCGGGGGCGGCTCGGGCATAGGTGCCGCAACAGCGAGACTTTTAGCAGCGCGCGGCTGGACAGTGGCCATCTCGGGGCGCAGGCTCGACAAGCTGGCTGAAGTCGCCTCCGCAAGTTCCCGCATGCGGTGTTTTGGTTTGGATGTAAGCGACAATCAGGCGGTGATCGATACCGTGCGCAATGTTGTGGCTGATCTCGGGCGTATAGATCTCTTTGTTTTCAGCGTTGCCGTTGCCCAGCCAACCGTGGTGGGTCGCTACGACATCGATGAATTCACTTCGATAATGGACGCCAACTATCTTGGCCTCATCAGAGTGGCCGATCCACTGATCGCGCAAATGCGCCTTCAAGGTGGCGGCCAGTTTGCCGTAGTCACCTCGCTTGCCGGGTATTTTGGTGTCCCGCGTGCTGCGGCCTATGCCTCTACAAAGGCAGCTTTGATCAGCCTTCTTCAAACAAAGCGTGTCGAATTGGCTCCCGACAATATCTGTGTCCGCATGATCGCGCCCGGCTACGTCAGGAGCGAACTGACTGACCGCAACGACTTCCCTATGCCCTTGCTGCTTGAGACAGACGATGCCGCGCGGCGGATCGTCGACGGACTGACCCGATCAAAGCGTTTCGAGATCGCTTTTCCGCGACGTATGGTGTGGCTGATGAAGGTCGTACGCTGGCTGCCTTACCCGCTATTCTTCAGGCTAATGGCGACGCTGCTGCCGAAGCCGAGGCGCTAAGATGGCTTGCGATATTGATAGATGCCGACGTCTATTGAGCCTTCGGTGAAACCGGCTTCACAATAGCTCAGATAGTAGACCCACTTGCGCTTGAACAGTTCATCATAGCCGAGTGGCGCGATTACCGACCAGCGTTCAAGGAAGCGCTCGCGCCAGAGCCGGAGGGTCTTAGCATAGCTCAGCCGGAAGGTTTCGGCATTCTCCAGCACGAGATTGTACTTGTTGCCAAACTCTTTCATTACGGTCTTGGTCAGCAGCATGCCGCCGGGAAAGATGTAGCGCTGGATGAAGTCGGGCCCGCTGCGATAGCCATCGAAATCTGCCTCGCTGATGGTGATGGCCTGGATGGCCGCCGTGCCCCCGGGCTTGAGACGATCATGGATGGCCTGAAAATAGCTGGGCCAGTTATCCTCGCCTACAGCCTCGATCATCTCAATGGAGCCGATATGATCGAATTGCCCTTTGGTGTGTCGATAATCCTCAAAGACCAGCGTTGCCAGATCATCGAGCCCTTGGCGCGCTAGGCGCTCCTGCCCGTATCTGAGCTGTTCGGCTGAAAGGGTGATGCCGCGCAGATGCGCCTTGTAGTCTCGCGCGACCGTTTCAGCGAAGCCGCCCCAGCCACAACCGATTTCCAGAACCGAAGAGCCCTCGGTGATGCCCGCCATGTCGGCAACCCGCCGATACTTGGCGCGCTGCGCCTCTTCAAGGGTCTGATCACCAGGGGTGAAAAGCGCAGAGGAATAGGTCATCGATGGATCGAGCCACTCGCCATAAAAGTCGTTGCCGAGATCATAGTGCTCGGCGATGTTCTTCTTTGAGCCTTCGAGCGTGTTGCCGCGCGACAGGTGGTAGTGCAGGTCCCCCGCTGCCTTGCGGAAAAATCCGGGATTGGCGTTCTCAAACATGTCCCGGTTCTGCAGGAAAAACCGAAACAGTGCCGTCAGGTCGTCGACCTCGATGTCCCCGTTCATGTACGCCGCAGCAAACCCCACCGTACCGCGCCGCATGGCTTCAGTGATGACGCGGAAATTGTTGAGGCGCAGCACCGAATGGAGGCCCGAGGCCGGATTGCCGATCGTGCGGGTCCGTCCGCTGGGCAGGATGACTGTGACCGAACCATGGGTTGGTTCGCCGACCATGCGCAACCCGATCTGCTCAACCGCCCATGAAGCAAAATGAGTCCACGGCATTGCGCCGGTTCTGCTGTTTTCCGCTGCTGATTTGGTCATAACGACGCTTGATCCAGATATCGACAGACTGGGCGGCAACGCGTCGGCTGCCGTCTTTGGTTGAAGTCGGCGGCAAGGCAAGTCAGCTGCAACAGCGTGTTCCATGCGGAGCCAAAAGGAGTGTATCCGCCGCAAATGGATATGCAAGCAGCAGTTTGCGCAGCTTGACAGCGAGTTTAAGCGGGTTCAGCCCCGCGGACGAGCCAGATCCGTGACGCGAAACTGCACCTGCTCGCGCCCCTGGTAGTGATCGATTGAAAGCGAGCCGGCGAAGTGAAATGCCGTATCGCCTTCCCGCAGAAGAGCGTCGCCGAGCGCGGTGTTTGCAGCCCTGAACGCAATGGCCTTGAGCCGCGCGCCGTCCTCCGAGGTGAGGGTGAAGCTGACATGGCCGCCCTTACCCACGACCTGGGCCAATTTGGCGCGATGCGCGGGAAAGGCGAAGACCGGACCGGGATTTCCCGACCCGTATGGCCCTGCCCGTTCCAGATCGTGGACGAGGTCGAGGCTGGCGCCGCGCGCCGTCAGCGCCGCGTCGATGGGCAATGCGGTGACGGCCCGCGCCGTAGTCACGTCGCGCGACAGCGTTTCCGCCAGAAAGGCACGGAAGGGTCCAAGTTGCCCCGGTTTGACCGTCACACCAGCGGCCATGGCATGGCCACCGCCCTTGTGGACAAGACCGCGTTCAACCGCTTCGATCACTGCCCGGCCAAGATCAACTCCGGGCATAGACCGACCCGAGCCAGTCCCCGTGCCATCCGCCTGCAGCGCGATGGCAAAGGCGGGGCGTTCAAAGCGTTCGCGCAACCGGGCAGCAATCAAGCCAGCCACGCCGGGATGCCATTCGGCAGAGGCGAGAACGAGAACCGGCGGTCCTTCGCCACTGCCGATCTCGAGCTCGGCTACGGCTGTGGCCTGCTCGACGGCCTCGACCTCAATGCGCTGCCGCTCGCTGTTGAGCTCGTCAAGTCGAGCGGCGATGGCGAGCGCATGGTGTTCATCGTCGATGGTCAGCAGTTCTGCGCCGAGCGCCGCATTGCCGATCCGTCCACCCGCATTGATCCGAGGACCAATCAAGAAGCCGAGATGGTAGGGGTTGATCGGACCGTTCAGCCGTGCTGCGAGTGCCAGCGCAGCAATGCCGCGGTTATCGCCGCGCCGCACCATGTCGAGGCCGCGCATCACAAATGCCCGATTGAGGCCGAGCAAGGGAACCACGTCGCAGACGGTGGCGAGCGCCACCAGGTCAAGCAGCTTGAGAAGGTCCGGCAGGCCGGTGTCGCCTCGCTGGCGCAAGGCGCGGTTGACCGCCACCAGCACCATAAAGGTCACTCCTGCCGCACAAAGATAACCGAGGCCCGAAATATCGTCGGGCCGGTTGGGATTGACCAGAGCTGTTGCGGGGGGAAGTTCGTGATCGCTGAGGTGATGGTCAATCACCAGAACGTCCGCGCCACGACCGCGCGCATGAGCGATGGGCGCGTCGCTCGTGGTTCCGCAATCAAGGGTGATGACCAGCGTGGCGCCACCGTCGATCAGCTTGTCCATCGCCGGTATGTTGGGACCGTAGCCTTCAAAGATGCGATCGGGGATGTGCACCTGCGGCTCGATGCCGAAGTGGCGCAAATAGCGCGCCATCAAGGCACACGAGCACGCGCCATCCACATCGTAATCGCCGAACAGGGCAATGGATTCGCTATCGGTGATTGCCTTGGCCAAGCGATCGGCCAGCGCATCCATTGCGGTCAAGGTCGATGGGTCCGGCATCAAGCCGCGAATGGTGGGCTCAAGATAGCGCTCGGCTTCATCAAGGCCCACGCCGCGGGCTGCCATCACTCGCGCGAGGATTTCACCGATCTCGCTGCGCTGCCCGATGGCTGTGGCGGTGCGGGTGGTGCCGGCATCCAATCGATCAACCCAGGTCCGACCGGTCAGGGAACGGGAAACATCTAGGAAGGGGCGTGGCGCATCGGGCATAAGCGAGAGGTAGGCGATTTGGTGCGGAGTTAAAAGGGTTGTGGTTGTTCCCTTATCCTCGTTGAGAGGTAATGTTCCCCACTACCGCGCGTGCTGGGCCTTGATCCAGCGCACGGTCTGGCTCCAGGAGCGCATCACTATGGTGTTGGTCTGAACCGAGTTGCGGCGGAGGCGGATGCCCTCGAGCAGGGTGCCGTCGGTAACGCCGGTTGCAGCAACCAGAACGTCGCCCGAGGCCAGTTCAGTCACGTCATAGATGCGATGGGGATCGCGAATGCCCATGCCAGCGGCTCGGTCGCGCTTGGCTGGGGTGTCGAGGATCAGCTTGCCCTGCATCTGCCCGCCGATGCAGCGCAAGGCCGCTGCGGCGAGAACGCCTTCCGGTGCCCCGCCAGAACCCAGATAGATGTCGATGCCGGTGTCTTCGGTGTTGACCGCATGCATGACCCCGGCAATGTCGCCGTCGCTGATCAGCTTGACCGCAACGCCCGTCGTGCGCAGTTCCTCGATCAGCCCGGCATGGCGCGGCCGGTCCAGGACGATGGCGGTGATCTCGCTGAGCGGAACGCCCTTGGCCTTGGCCAATGCCCCGACGTTTTCGGTGGGAGTCCAGTCAATATGGACGGTGCCCGGAGCGTAGTCGGCACCGATGGCGATCTTGTGCATATAAACGTTGCGCGCGACATTGAGCAGGCCACCGCGCTCAGCCATTGCCAGCACGACAATGGAGTCGGGTTGGTTCTTGGCGCAGAGCGTCACGCCCTCAAGCGGGTCGACTGCGATATCCACCTGAGGCCCCTCGCCCGAACCCACGGTTTGGCCGATGTAAAGGTTGTCGCACTCATTTTCCTCGCCTTCGCCGATAACGATGCGACCAGAGATGGCGACAGAGTCGAGTTCGTCTTTCATGGCAGCGACAGCGGCTTCGTCCGCCGCCTGTTCATTGCCCTTGCCGCGCCATTCGGCGGCAGCAATCGCTGCGCGTTCAGTGACGCGCACCAGTTCCAAAGTTAGGCTGCGGTGCAGGTTGGCAGGGCTCTTCTCGTCCTCCGCCTTGCTCAGTTTCATGCTTCCCCCCGGGAGCCCGGCCCCTTTGGGGTCCTTAGAGCGTTTCGATCCGGATCAACTGCGGATGACCAACGATAAACCCATCGCCTGCTATTTGCGCAAGTGATTCACGCACAGCGGACTCCAAAGTTCTTTGGGTGATCAAAACCACCGTGCGGCTCGGCGATCCGTCCGACGCCACGGCCTTGGCGCTGAGATCAGAACGCTGGATGACGGAATCCAGCGAAATGCCGTGTTCGGCCATGCGGCTTGTGATCGAGGCCAATGCGCCGGGCACATCCTTGGCATTGAGGCGTACATAGTAGCCGCCTTCATGCGCGCGCATGGGCGCATCCTTGTAAGGCAGCAATTCTTCACTTGGAACACCTAGAGGCGGCACACGCGTTCCGCGGGCGATGTCGAGAATGTCCGACAACACCGAAGCAGCAGTGGGCGGTCCGCCCGCGCCGGGTCCGGCGAGCAGGAGTTCATGGACATGATCGGTTTCGAGCGCCACAGCGTTCATCACGCCGTCCACACCGGCAATAGCGCTGCCCTTGGGCACGAAGGTGGGATGAACGCGCTGCTCGATGCCTTCATCGGTGCGCTGCGCAATGCCGAGCAGCTTGATCTTGTACCCAAGTTCGGCGGCGACCTTGATGTCGTGCTGGGTGATCTTGCTGATCCCCTCGACCCTGATTTTGTCGGGGGCGATTTCGTAGCCGAAGCAGAGCGTGGCGAGGATTGAAAGCTTGTGCGCCGTGTCAAAACCTTCGACGTCAAAGGTTGGGTCGGCTTCCGCATAACCGAGCGCCTGCGCGTCCTTGAGGCAATCGGCGAAACTGATGGACTCGTTGCCCATCCGGGTGAGGATATAGTTGCAGGTGCCGTTCATGATGCCGAACACCTTGGCGATCCGCGCCGAACCCAGCCCCTCACGCAGGGTCTTGATGACGGGAATGCCGCCGGCGACCGCCGCTTCAAAGCCAAGCTGGGCGCCTGATTCTTCAGCCAGTTTCGCCAGAGTTACGCCGTGCTTGGCAAGCAGGGCCTTGTTGGCGGTAACCACCGGTCGCCCCTTCTCCAATGCAGCCTTAACCGCCGCAAAGGCCGGACCGTCTTCGCCTCCGATCAGTTCGACAAACAGGTCGATACCATCAGACTTAGCCAAGGCGACCGGATCGTCGAACCAGTCGAGGCCCGAAATGTCGATGCCGCGATCGCGCGAGCGGGAGCGCGCGGCTACCGCGGTGACCACAAGCTGGCGGCCCAGCTTGCGCGTGAGTTCGGCACCATCCTTCTGGAGAATGCGCACCAGGGTGGCTCCGACATTTCCCAGGCCGGCGACACCGACGCGCAAAGGCGGCAGAGCCTGTCCGTCGCCGAAATCCTGCATGGCTTTGAGAATTCTCGCCCGCGTGTCCGAGCGCGGTTCGCGCCCTTCGCGAAGATCGAACACAAACAGCGGATCACCCGCCACGGTGCGGCCGAACCGCGTCGGCGTCCAGCCGCGGGTAGACATAAACGTTTCGACGGCTTGGCGGAAAGAAGCGATGTCACTCATGGGGCGCCATCTGCATAGGATTGTGCCTAGGCGTCAATAGGAGTCAGGGCGGCATCACTGCCGCCCATCGCTTTACTTGCCGGCTGCCCGTGCAGCGTCGGCAATCAGCTTGATGTATTGCGGGAACCCCCACTTGATCGACAGAGCCGTTGGTGGCGAAACCGAGTTGATCAGGTCGGCGCCGACAACATGGGCGACGGCGCCAGCCTGAACCTGGGGCTGCACGCCGACGATTGGGTTGGCAAAGAAGGCTGCGTCGGCCTCAGGGGTTTCCGCATAGGAGATCAGGATGTCGCTGCTCAGCTTCTCCAGATTTTCGTAGCTCAGCGAATAGTAGAAGGTTTGACCCTGAGCCAGTTCGGTGACGCTGGGCGCCAGAACCATGCCGAGGTCTTCCAGAAAGCTCATGCGTGGGTCGAGCCCGGCATAGACGGCAACTTCGCCGCTGAACTCCGCGATACCGGCAAAGGTGGTACCCTGCACTTCGGGATATTTGGCGGTCTCGTCGACCATGAACTGCTCAAGTTCGGCGACCAGGCTTTGGGCATCGTCAGCCTTGCCCATCGCCGTGCCGGTTGTCGTAATCACCTCCTGCCACGAGGTGCTCCAGGGGACTTCCGGGTAGGCGACCACGGGCGCTATGCCGCTCAGGACAGCGTATTCATCCTCGGTTAGCCCCGAATAAACAGCAATGATCAAGTCCGGATGCAGCGCGGCGATTGCCTCGACTGGCACATCGGTGGTGTTGGGCAGAATGGTCGGAAACTCGCCCCCGAGAGCGGCGACAGCGTCCCTGTCCCAGCCCAAGGCGCCATTTTCGTCGCCGCCATAGCTGAAATAGGGAATGCCGACCGGAATTTCGCCGAGCGCCAGAACGGCATCCTGCGATGCCCAGCCGAGGGTGACGATCCGCTCCGGCTTGGCCTCAATGGTGGTTTCACCAAAGGCATGCGGGATCGTGACAGGAAATTCTTGTGCGATCGCGGTTGCCGAAAAGGCCAGCGTGGCTGCGGCGAATAGAGCGGGGAGAAGCTTTGGCATGACGCACCTGTGAGTGGAGGTGGCTCTCCATACAAAAGGTGAGTAGCTGTGTCATGTAATTTGTTGGAGCACCCTCCCCTTCAGGGGAAGGTGCTGTGGTGTCGCCGGTTTACCCGGCCAGCGGAACGACGTTGCCGGCGCCCGCCTTGGAGCCGAGCAGTTTCTTGACGTTGCGAGCGGCCTGGCGAATGCGCTGCTCGTTTTCGACAAATGCCAGCCGGATATATTGGTCGCCATATTCCCCAAACCCAACACCTGGCGCAACGCCGACGCCGGTTTCGCGGATCAGCAGCTTGGCAAATTCGAGCGAGCCCAGATGGGCGAACTGTGCTGGGATCGGCGCCCAGGCAAACATGGTTGCCTTGGGGACCGGAATGTCCCAGCCGGAACGGCCAAAGCTCTCCACCAGGACGTCGCGGCGGTGCTTATAAACCTTGCGGACTTCTTCGATCACGTCGTCGGAACCGTTCAACGCTGCAGTCGCCGCGACCTGAATGGGCGTGAAGGCGCCATAATCGAGATAGGATTTTACCCGCGCCAGTGCCGCGATCAGGCGTTCGTTGCCCACGGCGAAACCAACACGCCACCCCGGCATGGAATAGGTCTTGCTCATGGAGGTGAACTCCACAGATATATCGATCGCACCCGGCACCTGGAGCACCGATGGCGGGGGCGCATCTTCGTCGAAATAGATCTCGCTATAGGCAAGGTCCGAGAGGATGAAGATGTCGTGCTCGCGGCAATATTTGACGACTTCGGTGTAGAAATCGAGATCAGCGGTATAGGCCGTCGGGTTAGCCGGGTAGTTCAGCACCAGCGCAATCGGCTTCGGGATCGAGTGCCGGACGGCCCGGTCGAGCGAGCGCATGAAGTCTTCGTTGGGGTCGGCGGGCATGGAACGGACAACACCGCCGCTCATGATGAAGCCAAAGGAATGAATGGGATAGGTCGGGTTGGGCACCAGAACCACGTCGCCCGGCGCCGTGATGGCTGACGCCATGTTGGCGAAACCTTCCTTAGAGCCAAGGGTCGCCACGACTTGGGTATCGGGATTGAGCTTCACGCCGAAACGGCGCCCATAATAGCTCGCCTGAGCCTTGCGTAGACCAGGAATACCACGAGAGGTCGAGTAGCGGTGGGTGCGCGGGTCCTTCACCGTTTCCTGCAGCTTGCTGACGATATGATCGGGCGTCGGCATGTCGGGATTGCCCATGCCCAGGTCGATGATGTCGACGCCTTCGGCGCGTGCCTTAGCCTTGATCGGATCAATATGGGCAAAGACATAAGGGGGAAGACGGCGGATGCGGTGGAATTCGTCGCTCATGATTTCCTCGGCGGTCCTCGGACGGACCTGGGCTGATCGCGATGCGCTCACCGGCGCTGCGCCACATGTTTGAGGCGCCGATTATCGCGGAATTATGGTTGTGAACGGGTTAAGGCCCAAGGGCCGGTCTCGTGTTCGGCTCTTCCCGGCCTCTTGTGGGCCACGCGGGAAGAGCTAGCGGGCGTTTGCCGCTGCGCTTGCGGCAGCCGCGATCACTGCGCCCGTGGCGAGCAAGGCTCCAACCGTAGCAACAGTGTACAGAGACTGCATGTCCCTTGCCCTTCAGATGCGATTTTTGTAAGGAAATCAGCTAAAGACGGCCGTTCATAAATCCTCGACGGGCTATTGTAAATGGTTCGGAGGACGCCGACCTTGGTCGATGTGAGCGGCGTAGGATGAGGTTTTGAATTTTGAAGCGCATTGCCCTTGTCACGATCGGCACGCAAGGCGACGTTCAACCCTATCTTGCCTTGGCCATTGCGCTCAAGGAACGCGGCTACTCTGTTATTCTCGGCGCATCCGAAGAATTTCAAGGCATGGTCGAGGGTTACGGCATAGAGTTCCACACGCTGGGACCATCGATCCAGGGGTTTTTGACCCAGCAGCGCTTCGAAAATGCGATGAGCCAGTCCATGCTCATCAACGGCCCTTCCCTTCTCCGCCAGGGTCAGCAAATCGTCGATACGGCCGCCCGGCACGCCTGGAACATGTGCCAGGGCGCTGACATGCTGATTCTCAACATGAACACGAGTTTCGGCATCGACATCGCCGAGGCGCTGCATATTCCCGCTGTCATGGTTGCGCTGCAGCCCCTCAATTCGACCAGCGAATTTCCGCTCTGCATGTATTATGGCGCCGATTTCGGACCGGCCTTCAACAAGCTTAGCTACACGGCGATGACGGTGCAGCAAATCTATTACAACCTGCCGCGCAACAAGCTGCGTCGGGAATTGATGGGGCTGGATGCGCGCAAAAAGGGCGGCTTCTTCCGCAATACCGACGGCACCTTCCTCACCACGCTCTACCCCTATTCCACGGCCGTATCGCCGCGCCCACGCGATTGGCCTAAGAGCGCGATCGTCACCGGCTATTGGAACCTCAAGGATCGCACGGACTGGCAGCCGTCGCCCGAATTTCAGCGCTTCTTGTCCGAGGGCGAGGCCCCGGTCTATATCGGTTTTGGCTCCATGCCTTTCGGTGCCGAGCGCAATACCCGCATTCTCAAGGAAGCGGTTGGCATGTGGGGCGGACGGGCCGTGGTGGCGCGTGGCTGGGGCGGCATCAACCCGCATGACCTGCCTGACTCGATCTTTGCGATCGAGAAGGCGCCGCACGACAAGCTGTTCAAGTATGTCTCGGCCGTTGTGCATCACGGTGGTGCAGGCACCACGTCAGCGGGACTGCATCTGGGTCGTCCGACCTTTGTGGTGCCGCAGACCGTTGACCAGCCCTATTGGGGGCGGCGCGTGTTCGAGTTGGGCTGCGGGCCCAAGCCTGTTCGCCTGCGGAAGCTGACATCCGAGATCCTGGCCGGTGCGCTGGCCGATCTTTCGACGAACGAGACGTATCGGCGCAATGCGGGCGATATTGCTGAACAATTGCATGGCGAGGACGGCACTGAGAAGGCCATGAAGGTGATCGAGCGCGTGCTGGAGAACTATGTTCCCCGCCTGCCCAAAGCCAAGAAGGCGCGCAAGATCAAGGTACCGCTCAAGCTCGTCAGCTAAGGGGCTTAGCCTTCTGCCATGCAAACGATTTCGAGATTGTTGCCGTCCGGATCCAGAACAAAGGCTGCATAGTAGTTCGGCGCATAATCGCGCAGGCCGGGTGCACCGTTATCTGTGCCGCCATTGGCCAGTGCAGCAGCGTAGAAAGCGTCGACAACAGACCGCTCACTCGCTTTGAAGGCTAGGTGGATATTGGAGCCGGCTTTTTCATCGGCGCCAATCCAGAAGTCTGGGTACTCCCGACCGAAGCCAGCAGTGTTTGGATATTGCATCATCACGGCATAGCCGAGAGGCTCAAGCGAAGCCTTGTAGAAGGCGAACAAAGCGTCGAATTGAGTGGTGCGCAGGCCGATGTGATCAAGCATGATAAAACTCCCGTGTTACCGAACTGTGGTGCCATGTTCTGCTGACAAAGTGTGGCATCAGTCGCCTGACAGGGTGCAAAGAGAAAGGGAGGCTTTCGCCTCCCCTCTCCTTAGCCGCAGTGGCCAGCTTTAGTGCGCGGGCACGGAACCCACATCCGCATCAAGCGCTTCGATGCTCTCGCCACGGTCATAAACAGCCTGGTTGAGGATGCCCTGGCGCTTGGCAACGATGGTGGGCACTAAGGCCTGGCCGGCCACGTTGACGGCCGTACGGCCCATGTCGAGGATCGGATCAACGGCGAGCAGCAGCCCGACCCCTTCCAGCGGCAGGCCTAGGGTGGACAGCGTCAGAGTCAGCATTACTGTCGCACCGGTCAAACCTGCCGTTGCAGCCGAGCCGATGACGGACACGAAGACGATCAGCAGGTAGTGTTCGATGCCCAGTGAAATGCCGAAGAACTGAGCCACGAAGATGGCCGAGATGGCCGGATAGATAGCGGCACAACCATCCATCTTGGTGGTTGCGCCAAGCGGCACGGCGAAGGCGGCATATTCGCGCGGCACGCCCAGGTTCTGTTCGGTGATGCGCTCGGTGACTGGCAGGGTGCCAATCGAGGAACGCGACACAAAGGCAAGCTGGATAGCCGGCCAAGCGCTCTGGAAGTAGCGAACGGGATTGAGCCCGTGGGACTGCAGCAGCACTGGATAAACTACGAAAAGCACCAGTGCCAGGCCGATATATATGGCGGCGGAGTACCAGCCGAGTTGGGTCAGCGCCTCCCAGCCATAGACAGCAACAGCATTGCCGAGCAGGCCGATGGTGCCGATCGGCGTCAGACGGATGACCCACCACAGGATCTTGTGGACGATCTTGAGGAAGGAGCGGTTGAAGGCGAGGAATGGATCAGCAGCAGCGCCGACCTTGAGGGCGGCAATGCCTACGACGATGGAGACCACCAAAATCTGCAAAACATTGAAGTTGAGACTGGTGGTGGCACCGCTGTCAGTGACGCGCGTCGAGGCTTGAAGACCCAGAATATTGGACGGGATCAGCCCCTTGAGGAAGTCGAGCCATGATCCGCTAGAGGACGGCGCGCTCGCGGCCTCCGCAGTGACGGTGGCATTGAGGCCTGGCTGAATGATAAGGCCCAACGCGATGCCGATGGCTACGGCGATCAGCGCGGTGATGGCGAACCAAAGCAGGGTCTGCCAGACGAGCCTTGCGGCATTGTTGAGTTCGCGCAAGTTGGCGATGGAGGCGACGATGGCCGTAAACACCAGCACCGGCACCAAGGCGCGCAGCAGCGATACGAAGGTCGAGCCCACGGTTGAAAGGGTTTGGACAAGCCAGTTGGCGTTACCAGCGGCATCCGGGCCCATCTGCCGGGCGATATAGCCAAGGATCAGGCCGACGACCATGGCGGCAAGCACCTGGACGCCGAACTGGCGGTAGAGCGGCTTGGGGGCGCGTGGCGCCTGTGCGGCCGTTAGAGTTGTGGGAGACATGTTGAACCTGCAAGTGCCAGAGAGCGCGCTCAACAATTGAGCAGCGAGCCTCTCGATTGATCACATCATAGGTCCTGACGCGCCGGCATGCTGCGAATGGCTTTCTGTTGTCCTGCACGGCGAGAGAAAATCGGCGTCGCTCAAGCGCTTTTTTGGGCTCTTCGTGCTAGCGGACTGTTAGCGTTAGCACCGCTGCGAGAAGGCACGGGAGCAGCAAAGCTACTGCGAATCTAACCACCAGTGGGCCCAATCCTGGATCCAGCCATGACCAAGCGATCAGCGCGAAACCGGCGAGGCTGAAAGCGACGCCACATGAGCGGTGTACCAGCTTCCACGCCCGGCCGGACCCGACGGGCCAAGGCATGCGCAAGCCTGCATAGGTGTGCCGCTCGGCTCCGAACAATACCACACCCAAAACGAACAGGGCACAACCGAGCCCGAAGCCGGTCAGGCGGATGAAATCGAGATCGGAGCCGATCCCAGCCAGCAACAAACCAAACTGAGTGGCGGTCACGACCAGCATCGGCAGAGTCAGTGCCGGATCAAGAATGTGCTGGGACTTGGCGTATTGATTCTTGCTCAGTGCGCGGCCGAGGCCGAAGAACAAAGTAAGCAACCCAAGCTGAACGAGGGGAGCAACAAGGATCGCCTCTCGCGGCCAGATCCAATCTGGCGTGCTCCCGTGCCAATGGGCGGGGAAGGTGAAGTCAGGAGCAATCCGCATCGCGGCAACGCCTGTTGTCGCCAGCGTGACGGCCAGAAGCAGCAGGTGAAAGCGGGTAACCAGCGTTTGCATGTCGTGTGTTTGGGGAATGGCGGACAAAGAAAAAGGGCCGGTCTTCCGGCCCTCTCGTCCATGCGATTCGAAGCTTAGCGCTTGGAGAACTGGAAGGA